>DASWQK010000411.1:0-6708 GCA_036403735.1 Pyrinomonadaceae bacterium | reverse complement strand
TTTGGACTGGAAGACTATGTCCGCGGCGTCGTGCCGAACGAACTTTCTTATCCCGCCCTCGAAGCGCTGAAAGCCCAGGCAATTGCGGCCCGCACTTACGCCGTTAAGAATCGCGGCCAGTTCTCTTCCGAGGGATTTGATCTGCTGCCCACTACCCGCTCGCAAGTCTATCGCGGGTTAACGAGCGAGACTTCATTGACCTCTCAAGCAGTCGAACAAACGCGCGGAGTAATTGCGACTTACAACGGCGAGGCGATTAATGCTCTCTACACTTCCACGTGCGGCGGTCGCACTGAAGATGCGGAAAATATTTTCAACACCGCAATTCCTTATCTGCGGGGACGCGAATGCGCAGTTGAAGGGAAAGCGGCGTTTGGCCCATTCATCATCAAGAGCTCGCGCGACATTTTTGAGATCAAAGACGAACGCGATCTCGTCTATGCGCGCGACGTCGCGCTGCTTGCGGTGAACGGTTTCGCGCTGCCTACCGACAAGGTTTCCAGTTCGTGGCTGTCGTCGCATGTGACGGAATCCGAAGCTCGCGACTGGCTCAACGCAGCGGCGCGCGCTGCGCGCATGGCGGCCTTCAAAGCGCCGGACGATGCGACGAAGACGCCGGCGTTCAGCACGTCGCTGATGGCCGCGGTGTACGGCGATCGGCGGGCCGACACTCTGCTGAATAGCGCCGACGCTGACTATCTGCTTAGCTTTCGCGATGGTGAAGAAGTGCCCGTCGCGAATCGCGCTGACGTGGCAATGTTACTTCGCGATGGGGCGCTTTCGCTTTTCGCCGATGCGACGCTGCGGCCGAAAGAAGCGATGCCGAGATCTCATGCGCTGCATGCGATCGCCCGTTTGCTCGAATCAAAAAACCTGCTCGCGTTTCAGAAAGGAACTTCGCGTCCGGCTACCAGCGGCGTCATGATGCTCCGTTCAAATAAGGGAAAGGACATGCCGATCGCGGTTAGCACCGAGGCGTTTCTGTTTCGTGAATTCGGCGAGCATCTTCATCAAATGAAATCGCTGGCGCTGGTTGGCGGCGAGCCCGTCGGCTTTCATGTCAGCGCCAAAGGACAAGTCGATTATCTCGAGGTCAGGCCCGCTAACAACGGCGCCGCTGCCGATCGATTCTCTTCGCTGAGCAATTGGACGGCGCAACTGAATCTCGGGGCGGTGCAAGCGCGTCTCGGGCGATCAGTGCGCGGTGTCGGATCCGTAACTGACCTGCGTATCGCGAAACAAGGTTCGTCACGCCGCGTGATCGACCTGGAAGTCATCGGCACTCAAGGCGTGGCGCACATTCGCGGCGGACGAATTCGTTCGGCGCTCGGACTGAAAGAACAACTGTTCGTCATCGATCGCGTCTACAACGAAAATGATCGTGTTGTCTCATTCATCTTCACTGGTCGCGGTTGGGGACACGGCGTTGGCATGTGCCAGTTCGGCGCCTATGGTTTAGCGAAACAGGGGCTCAACGTCGAACAGATTCTGAAGACTTATTACACCGGGATTGAACTCACGAAGATGTATTGACCACAACGCTCTCGCGTTACTTTTCTCGCTGTCTCCTTGCAAATTCCTTTACTATCCGCATCGTTCGACTTGTGCTAGATTGTCGTTAACGACACGTAATTCTGCGCCTTGGGGTAATAGAAATGGCCGCTAGAATCGAACCTCTGCTAACCGTCGCCGATCTGGACTCCTGTCCTGACGACAATAATCGCTACGAATTGATCGATGGAGAACTATTCGTGTCTCGAGCTCCCGGAATTCCACACCAACGCGTCTTGCTTAATTTGGAAGTCGCCCTCAGTAACTATCTCTCCAGACATCCAATCGGAATTCTGGTACCCGGTGCGGGGGCCATCTTCAGCAATCATGACGCGGTGATCCCGGACCTGGTTTTTGTACGCAACGAGCGTTGGCCTGAGGTCGTCAGCAACAACAAGTTTACCGCTGGACTTGATCTGGTGATTGAGATTCTTTCGCCGGGTAAAGAGAACCGTGATCGAGATCTTTTGGTCAAACGGCAACTGTACGCAAAGTACGGCATCAGCGAATATTGGATCGTTGATAGTGAGAATCGGCTGGTCGAGGTTTACAAGCTCGAACTTGATCGATTACAGAGCATCGCAACCTTCCGAGACAGTGATGAGATCACTACTGAACTGCTGCCCGGGTTTCGGTTGACCGTTAGCGCTGTTTTCAATCTCTAACGCTTACTCCGTGTTGAATCATGCCGAGACGTTGCCTCGCTGTCCTTTTTCTCTCGCTCGTCATCTTCGCTACCCACACAGACGCCCAATCCGAAAAGAACGGCGCCCGTAAGTTCGATGAGTTTGGCGACGTCGCGTATTCCGACCTAATCGCCCGCTTGGATAACTTCGCGATTCAGCTGCAGAACGAACCAGGAACCAAGGGATTCATTTTGGTGTATCGCACGCGGCGCGATCTTCCGGGCCTAAATAACACCATCGCTCTACGGAGCAAATACTATCTCGTCAATTCGCGCGGAGTCGCGCGCGATCGTATCGTCACCGTCGACGGGGGTGAGGCGGATTGCCAGATTCAAGAGCTTTGGGTTATTCCCATCGGGGCCACCCCAACACCCAGACCGGACGCATATGAACGATACTTTCCCGATGTTGATTCACCGCGAAAGATTGACGAGTACGGTTTCGATCCACCTCATGAACGGGCGGACTCTTCTTCGTGGTTTGGAAACGACGCGGACGCTGAATATTTGGAAACCTTTGCCACCGAACTAAGGAAACAATCCGCATCAATAGCCTGCATTATCGTTTATGCTCAGTACAATCCGCGCCCGCGCCTGGTCGACAACGGGGATTACGAACCGGTTAGAGACGTGCGACGCGATCCCCCAGGGACCGCGCGCCAAAGACTTCAGATTGAAAGAGCGCGCTTGCTGAGAATCTACGGAATTAAGTCGGCACGAATCAGACTGGTCGATGGAGGCTACCGGAAACTCAGGGCTGTCGAACTTTGGGTCGTGCCACGAGGTGAGCACCTGCCGATACCAACTCCTAATTCATTTCCACCAAGACATGCACGCAAACAGAAATAGCTCATGCGTTTCTCGCGCAAACAAATCATCGGCGCAATTCTCCTGCTCACGGTTATCTGGCTCGTGATCGCGATTCGTCTTATCATCGCTCGGTAGCGCAAACTGTTAGTTTGCGTCCGTCGCGAATCGCCTGTGCAGGAGAACAAATCTAACAATTTGCGCCACATCATTGCTATCGTTGGGCCAACGGCCTCGGGAAAGAGCGCGTTGGGAATCGAAGTCGCGCTGCGCACGGGCGGTGAGATTATCAACTGCGATTCAGTTCAGGTTTATCAGCAGATCGAAATTGCAACGGCCAAGGTCCCCTTCGAAGAGCGTCGCGGCGTTGCGCATCACCTGATCGATTTTGTTTCTCCGATCGTAACTTTCACCGCGGTTGATTGGGCGCGCACCGCGCTGCAGACGATTGGTGAGATTGAATCGCGGGGTCATGTGGCTGTGCTGGTGGGAGGCACCGGACTTTATCTGCGCGCGCTGCGCCATCCATTCTTTCCCAGTCCGGCTACTGATGAAGATTTGCGCCAACGTTTGACGAGAATCAGAAAACGTTATGGCCCGGAGCGTCTTCATCGGATCCTGCAAAAGTTTGATTCAGACGAAGCCGCTAAGCTAAACGCGCGCGACTGGCCCAGAGTACAGCGCGCAATCGAGTTTTATCTGCAGACGGGCGAAAAGATTTCCAGTCAAAGGCCTTTGCGGCCGTCGCCGCCTGATGTCGCAACCCGGCTCCGGGTCTTTGCGCTCAATCCTCCGCGTGCAGAGCTTTACGAACGCATCAACCAGCGAACGGATGAACACTTTGCCAATGGATTGGTTGAAGAGGTCCGCGGACTTCTCGACCAGGGAGTGCCCGGCAACACGAGCGCGCTGGGGGCGCATGGATATCGGCGGGTCGTCGAGTATTTGAATGGAGAGCGAACCTTGGAAGGCGCGATTGAGCAAACGAAGCTTGACGTCCGTCATTATGCGAAGCGGCAACTGACCTGGTTTCGCCGCGAAGCCGGCGTCGAATGGATCGAAGGTTTTGGTGAGGATCAACAAGTGCAAGAACGAGTGCTCGCACTACTTCATTGAAATCGATCGCGCGCAATGGCCCCGTCTTCCTGCTGTTTGATCGGCGCAGGCAAGATGAATTCAAGTAGCTTTGGCGCCGCTTGGGGTGATGCAAGCTCTTAGCTGGCATTACGAGACCGCAGAAAACTCTTGTAAGCTTTGACTCGCTGTTATAATCTGAGGCGCCTGTTTAGCAGTACGAGGATCGAGGACATCGTTTGGTAGACTCAAAAGCAGCACCACAAAACATTCAAGATGGTTTTCTGAATCTCGCGCGCCGCGAGAAAACCACCGTGACGATCTATCTGGTCAACGGCGCGAAACTGCTGGGTCGCATCAAGAGCTTCGACAAGTTTTCGTTGCTGCTGGAAACCGGCGCCCAGGATCAGCTAATTTTCAAACACGCTATCTCGACCATCTCACAGTCGCGACGCTCGACGGGCGAGCTGCGACATTCATCGATCCAACCGGACAATCCATCGGATCAAACTCACGAACCACCTGCGGCCTAGCAGCCCCGACAAGTTAAACCTCAAAAAATGGCCGGCGTTTTTATTACCTTTGAAGGAATCGACGGGTGCGGAAAGTCGACCCAACTGCGTCTGCTCGCCAGCGAATTGCGCGTGCGTAGCCTGGATGTGCTGACTACCCGCGAACCCGGAGGCACGACGCTGGGTCAAAAATTGCGCGCGGCCTTACTCGACGTGCAGGGCCAGGTGGATCCGCTTGCGGAATTACTGGTATTTGCGGCTGATCGCGCGCAACACGTGCGGACAGTGCTGCGGCCCGCGTTGGCAGAGAATAAAATTGTGATGTCGGATCGTTACGCGGATGCGACAGTTGCCTATCAGGGATCCGGACGAGGCTTCAAACCAGAGTTGATTAGCGAGATTGTGCAGTTGGCGACCGAGGGGCTGACGCCAGACCTGACGCTTTTGTTCAATTTGTCAGTTTCTGAGTCGGCAGTGCGAACCAGACGACGAGTCGCTGCCAAGAATACAGATAGACTCGACAGTGAAAATGTCGAATTTCATGAGCGCGTGTTGCAAGCTTATTTGGAAATCGCGCAATCAGATCCGCAACGCGTGCAGGTAGTCGACGCGCGCGGTTCGGCGCAGGAAACTCACGCGCTGGTGATGGACATCGTAATTCCTTTTTTGGAAGAGCGGGGACTTCTTGGCGAAGAGAGAAGGGCAAGGACCAGAGTGCCTAGAACGTGAGCGCGCCTGGACTCTTTGCGCCTGGCCCTTAGCTCTTAGCTCTTAGCAGATTATGTTTTCACGTCTCATCGGTAATGAAGAAGTCAAAGACGCACTGCGTCACTTGCTCGCCAGCGGTCGCATGCCTGGATCGCTTCTCTTCACCGGCGAAGCAGGCATCGGCAAAAAACTCTTCGCGCTCGAATTAGCCAAAGCTCTGAACTGCCGTAATCGTGTCGGCGTTGAAGCGTGCGACGAATGCTCGTCGTGTAGAAGGATTAATAACTCAACCTTTCCCCCGTTCAGCGAACCTGCTGATAACAGGGAGCGAGTGATTTGGAGTGAGCACGCTGACGTCGCGATGATCCGGCCTTATCTGCAAATCATTCGCGTCAAGCCAATGCGCGAACTGGAAGGGGAAGCAAACTTCCGCCCTTTCGAAGGCGCCGCACGGGTGTTCATCGTCGAGGACGCCGACTATATGAACGACTCGGCGTCTGCTGCGTTGTTGAAGACGCTCGAAGAGCCACCTCCGACCAGTCACCTCATCCTGACGACTACCAATCCCACGGCTTTGCTCGCGACCATTCGTTCACGTTGTCAGGTGATTAGATTCGCGCCGGTGGCCGCAGAGCAGATCGAAAAATTTCTTATCAAGGAAAAAGCAATATCTGCCACGGACGCAGCCTTGCTCGCTCGCACGTCGCAGGGAAGCTTTGGTCGCGCGTGTGCTTCAGACCTGAATGATTATCGCGAGCGCCGCGAAGCGATGCTCGCCATTTTGAAAGCGTTGACGATCACGGGCAATCGAGTTTCTCTCCTTCGTTCAGCAGAAGGGCTCGGCGCAGCGCGCGATCGCGCGGATTACGAAGAAAGTCTGGCCGTGCTCGAAGCTCTGATTCGTGATGCGTGGGCACTTCACCTCGGACGGCCGGCGGAAACAATCGTCAACAGCGATCTCGTTAACGATCTGGGAAAGATTGCGGCTGAACTGAGCAGCCAAAAGGCCGCGTCATGGTTGTCCGAGATCGAGGAACTGCGCGGCACGCTGGAAGTGAACATCAACAAGAAAATTGCCAGCGATGCATTGCTGATGAGAATGGCTGCGGCTTGAGTCCTCTCTAGTGTCAGAAGCCCGACCGTGCGGGAGGGCAAGTCGGCCATAGTTGCCCTCCCTGACGGTCGGGCTTCTGACACACGCTGGCTCTTCAACTCAACTCGAACCGCTCACCGTACTGCGGTACTTCAACAGTCCAACCAAACCGATCGCGAATGTGTGCGGCCATGGCTTGGGCCGCGTCCGGCTCTCCGTGCGTGACGAACACGCGACGCGGCGGCGACGGCATGCCCTCCAACCAGCGCACAACTTCC
>DASWQK010000410.1:0-5425 GCA_036403735.1 Pyrinomonadaceae bacterium | reverse complement strand
GTTGAGGCGTGATGCGGGAACCATCCGGCACTCGGTCCGTGTCTGGCGCAAAGCCGTCGCCCTGGGCGCCTTCGGCCCCACCCGGAATGTAACGTGGTCCAACGACCATGGGAAAAACAAATTCGTACGAACCGTCTTCGTATTTCAAAGTTTCGACGTAGCTGATCGTGATTTTGATTTGCTCGCCGGGCATGATGTTGGCCACCGATTGCGTGAAGATGTTCGGCCGCTCCTGATTCAATAAGCTCGCAGTTTGGCCTTTGTTTTTTGCCGCTTCGTAAACAGCTTCGGCTTGTTCGCGTCGCATGATCTTTCCGCGCACCGTGCGATCGCCGACCAGCATCGTCATGTCATCGACGGCTGCGTTCTGTGGCAAAGGAAATGTATAGACGGCTTCGATCTTTTCTTTGAAAGGATTTTCGAATTCCTGATTAATGGTTACGCGCGACAGGAAGCCGCTGATTTGAGCTTTGACGTCGGTGTGTTTTAGAGGACAGACGGCCTTGGGTTTGCCGCTTGGATCGACTACTTGCAACGAGCCTTGCGTCACCGTGTTCTGCGCCGATGCTACCGACCCTGAGGGCTTCAAATAATTAAGGGCGATGGTTGTTGCCGACAAAGCTGCGATTAAAGTGAAGCATTTGAGAAAGAACTTTTGTGACATAGTCTGATCCTCCGACCCACGAAAGCTAAGAAACGACTCAGCAGACCGCGGTAAATGTTTTCTTTGATTAGAGACGTCAAAGGCGCTCTCTGGTTCCCGATTCTCTGGGAATAGAACGGGGAAAAAGCATAGGCTTGCACTTTCGACTTCAAAGATGCGTCCTTCGTCGTTGGCGTTGGCCGATTTGGAGTGCGCCGGCAGAGCGCACCGGCGACGGCGCTTTGGTTTCGCACTTCGGCTTCACCGATCGGCACCTTCGAGACAAACTCAGGACGCCAAGATAATCCAAAGCGGCGTCGCCGTTCCGACAAGTCGGAACTCGGCCGCCGCACTCCAAATTTTCAATACAAATTGAAGTTGTATTCCAACTGCATGTAGACGGATACCGTTTGTCCGTTGCGCGTCGCCGGAACGAATCGAATCTGCCGTGCAGCTACGATCGCTTTTTCGGTCAGACCGCAGCACAGCGTCTGCACAGGGCGAATGTTCGTGACCTGTCCCGTGCGCGAAAAGATCACGCTCAATATCACCGTGCCGGTAATCTGATTGCGCCGCGCTTCTTCGGTGTATTGCGGCTCAGGTTTGGACACGACTCGCGCACGTACGTTGACCTCCGTTTGTTTGAAGGTCCGATTTATGTCGTCGTTTGGATTGTTGCCGGGCGATCCGCCGGCTCCGCAGCATCCCGGACCTTTGTCGTTGCCGCCGATATTGCCTTTGGTACCCGGCCCAAAGCCGGGGCCATTACCCTCGCCAATTCCCGGGCCTTGATTGGTGCCGACTCCGCCCCCATTACCTGGACCATTTGAGGCAACGGTCGATTTCGATCGCGGATCGCCGTAATTGGGAAATGGCAGATCCTTCCACAGCACCGGATCGATGTCGATACCCGCGGCTGGCAAAGCTCGTGGCGGAAGGCGAGCATACGTCGTGGAAATTGGCGCGGGAATCACGGAAGGAACCGGTGGCCGGCCTTGGGATGATGGCAATAGAGAATTATCGCCGCCGCCGCCGCCGCCCTGGGACCGAGCGGGTTTGGGACCAGAGCCTTCGCCGCGACCCCTATCAAAACCGACGCGTCCGTTTTCACCAGCACCGACGCCTGACTGTGAATCAGGATTGGGTGCAGTTCGAAGATCGATCATTACCGTCGGCGTCAAATCAGTTGACTCTTTACCTGTTGCTCGACCGAGACCGCGCTTGTCTAACCGCGTGATGCTCACCATGACACACAGCACCAGGGTCACTGCGACGAGTAATCCATTACGAAGATAGGGTCGCGCGAAAGCTCGCCTGGCATTGTTCTTGAACTGACGAAACTGGTTCTGAAGAAACCCAAATGGATCGGCTTTGAATCGTGGCCACGTCGCGCGAAATCGCTCAACGAGAAACGCAAATTGAATTGCTAATCGCTGGGCCAACGACTCATCGCTGATAATCGTGGGCCGGTAGTCGAAAGTCGCCGTATCATGATTCGCGACCAGCGATTTGCCGTCCGTCGGACAGAAGCTGAATAGATTCTCAAATTCTTCACCACACACACCACACCTTTTCATAGCAAAGCTCCTCTCAAATTTGAATGGACGTTGCTGGGGAGAACTGCTTTGTTCGGTAAAGCGTGAAGACAGAACGAACGGCGAGCTTTGGACGCAATCAGCCCGGCGCACTGTTCGCGCTCTAACATAGGTCGTCGTTCAGACGGCAGACTTGTCCGCCGAATCGGATGGCGGGACAAGTCCCGCGTCAAAACGAATCGCGATGGTTGGTTCGAAAGCGGGGAGACCCTAGTTAGGTATTACGGGAGACGTCTGGAAAGTTACGGAGAAAAGTAATGCTTAGAATCAAATCGACAGGATTTACAAGATCAACAAGCCAGCAAGACTTTGCCCAACTAAATCCGAATTAAATCTTGTCCATCGTGTAAATCCTGTCAAAAGTCTTATTTCAATTTCAAACTGCGCGCGATCAAGTCCGTTTGATTGCGAATGCGCATGAGCTTGTCTCGCAGACCTGTAAAGCGCAACACGTAGACGGTGTGGCTATCGCTCTGAAGATAATAAGTTCGACCAGCCATTGGCTTGCCGGCCTGTGTGTATTCGTACGACAGCGTCACACCCGAAAGCCGCCCAGAGAAAGGATCGTCCTTACCATCAACAAAACCGGGAAGAAATCGAGTTCGCTGATCCTGGTCACGACGAGCGAAATCCTTAACCGTGATTCCTTCTTCGACCGCTTCCTTGCGAATCCGCAGATAGCCGTCATTGCGATCGCCATAAACAAATTCCGTGTGCTGGTGGACTTCGTCCGGCTCGTCAACAAGCTTCCAGGCCGGTGACGGGAATTCGACGACGTAGTCAACCTTGGGGCTGGTATAGCTGTGGTCTTGAGTCGCGGCGAAATGTGGGGCGGACGAACCAAACGCCGCCAATAAGAACAAGCCCAGAAAAGCGATGAGTGCTCGCATTGATGTCTCTCCCCTTGAATGCGCGACCGCTTAATCAGATGCGGAAGTTGAAATCGTTGTTGTCTCTCGATTCAGGGATTAGGGCGTTGGGTCCAAGGTTTAATGTTCTAGCGGTGTTGGTCTGGGGATTTCCCAAAACCCTACACCTATCCCGTTCACCCTATCATGGCCGCTTCGATCGCATAACGTTGAAGCGTAACCAATTCCGCAATTCCCTTCTTCGCCAGCTCCAACAAATTGTCCATCTGCTCGCGTGTAAATGGCGATCCTTCCGCAGTCCCCTGCACTTCAATGAATCGACCATCGCCCGTGCAAACCACATTCATATCGACTTCGGCGCGCGAATCCTCATCGTATTTCAGATCGAGTAGTGGTACGCCATCAACGATGCCGACGCTGACAGCGGCAACTTCGGCGACAATTGGCGACTTGGTGATTCTTCGATCCTTCATCAGTCGCTTGCAGGCAATCGCGAGCGCCACATACGCCCCGGTAATTGCCGCGGTCCGAGTGCCTCCGTCCGCTTGCAGCACATCACAATCAAGTGTAATCGTGCGCTCGCCAATCACTTTACGGTTCGCGATCGCGCGCAGGCTGCGGCCGATCAGGCGCTGTATTTCATGTGTGCGCCCGCTGGGACCACCGCGGCCAGTTTCGCGCTGACTGCGCGTGTGGGTCGAACGCGGCAACATTCCATATTCGGCAGTCACCCAGCCTTCCGTACGTTGATAACGCAGGTGTGGCGGCAACTTGTCTTCAACTGACGCCGCACAGATCACGCGTGTATTGCCCATCTCGATCAGCGCCGAACCCTCGGCATTGGCAAGAAAGTTCGGCGTGATCTTTACCGGGCGCAGTTCGTCGAGTGCGCGATTGTCAGTACGAAGAAATTGACTCATCAGTTCATTGACTCATCAGTTCATTTGACTCATCGGTTCATTGGTTCATTGATAAGATGCCTTAGAGCTTTTAATTGATTCAATGAATCAATTTATCCTCTCCCCAAATCTCAACCGCCTCTAAGCGCGACGGTTTGCTGCCCAGAAATCTTTCCGCGACGCGCGAAAATCTCTCCGCCGCATCAGTCACGTAAAAGTGATCCAAATCATCGCACAGTTGCCGTTCGAGCGCACCGGTCGGCATTTTCAATCGCGCCAGGTTTTTTTCCTGGAGCAATGATTTCACTTCGACCGCAGTTGCCTCGCCCGAATCAATCAGCTGAACCCCATCGCCGACTGTTTGCTGAATCACCTCTCGCAGAATTGGATAGTGAGTGCAGCCCAGCACGAGCGTGTCGATGCCGGCCCGCAAGTCATGCAAATAAGTCTCCGCAATCATGCGCGCCACTTCGTTGTCGGCCCAACCTTCCTCAGCCAGCGCCACAAATAAAGGACAAGCCCGTTCGACCACCGTCGCGTTGACGTTTGCCTTCTTGATCGCCGCAGTGTATGCGCCACTCTGCACTGTCGATTCCGTCGCGACGACGCCGATTCTCTTCCCGTTCGTAGCCGCCGCACGTGCGCCCGGCCCAATCACGCCAACGACATCGATATCCAATGATGCGCGTATCGCCGGCAGCGCCAGCGCTGAAGCGGTGTTGCAGGCGACGACCAGCAACTTGGTTCCATGCGCGGCGAGGAAGCGCGCGTTTTCGACGGCGTAACGCTCAACGGTGGCCAGCGACTTGGTACCGTAAGGCACGCGCGCGGTGTCCCCGAGATAGACGAAGCGTTCATTCGGCAGATGCTCATGCAGCGCGCGATAGACAGTGAGTCCGCCAACGCCGCTATCGAAGATGCCAATGGGTAGATGAGAATTCATCCGCAGATTACACAAGGAAGTAGCATCCGCAGATTACACAGATTACGCAGAAATTAAAAAGCCAGCCCCACGCCGTGTCTTCACTTCTGAAATTTCTTAATCTGTGAAATCTGCGTAATCTGTGGGTTCGTCGGCTGTTGACTGCCCTACTGCTCACTGCCAACTGCCTACTGTTTTATGGTGGAGGCGCCGGGAATTGAACCCGGATCCAAAAGCCAACGCCGAAGGACTCTACATGCTTAGCTGCTTCTCTTTTCGTCAGACCTTGCGGCCTGACAAGTTTCGCCCAATCCCAACTAAGTGAAGTAGCAAGACGTTGGCACGGGCTAGTCCGGCTTTGATCTCACCCATCGCCACGGACCGAAGCGATGGGCCAGCTCATCTGGTGTGACATCTCCATCCGCGCGCATGAGCAACTTGCGGCGGAGACGCTCACTGGCTAATTAGGCAGCGAGAGCGAACTCATTAGAGTTTGC
>DASWQK010000409.1:0-3439 GCA_036403735.1 Pyrinomonadaceae bacterium | reverse complement strand
GCTCGAAGCCTCACTTGATTTAACTGTGCGCATCTCTGGCGGGTATCAAGTGCGTAATCGCCGTTCTTTCAGACAGCGTCTCTTCAAGTTTGAAATCAGCGCGATCGATCAGCAACGCACGGGACGTCCCGTCGTCGTATGGTGGTTCATTTCCGGAGCACGCGCGCAGGATATTATTACGTATTATACGAAGCGGCTGGTCCCGGGGACGCGATTCGTTGCGTTTGGAACCTGGGAGTCTGATGCGCAGCGCGGTACTTATTCACTCAGACTCAACAAGCCGGATGAAATCGAATTAGTAGCTCTTGATGATGAAGAGAATGAAGTGGAGACTGATCCTACCCTGGCAGCGATTCACGTAGGACGGCGCGTTCCAATCTATCGAAAGCTGGGAGACTTTCGCACCAAACGCCTGCGCGAGATCGTCCATCAATCACTCGGCTTAATTCCCGGTCAAGTAATCGACGAAACTCTGCCCGCAGACTTGCGTGCTCGGCAAAAACTAATCGCGCGCGCCGATGCGCTCCGTTATATCCACTTCCCGGCTGAAGACGCGCCGCTGGATGAGTATCACAACGCGCGCAGTCCCGCGCACCGGCGTTTGATATTTGAAGAGCTGTTTTGGTTGGCCCTGGGCCTGTCGGTAAAACGGGGCCAGCGAATCAGGGAGAGCAAGGGCGCCGTACTCAAGATTGACGATGCCATAAAAAAAAGAATCAAGTCTGTTCTGCCTTTCAAACTGACGGAAGCGCAGCGTCGCGTTGTCAAAGAAATCTTTCGCGACATGAAATCCGATGCGCCCATGAATCGTCTGTTACAGGGCGATGTCGGCAGCGGCAAGACGATCGTGGCCGTGATTGCAATGCTGGCCGCAATGGAGAACGACCATCAAACCGCGCTGATGGTGCCGACCGAAATTCTCGCCGAACAACATGCGAGTAACATCAAACGCATTCTGGCTTCGAGTCCTTATCGCGTCGAGCTGCTGACCGGTTCACTCAAGACGGCTGACAAGAAACGCCTGCGCGCAGCTATTGCTGCCGGTGAAATCCACGCCGTCGTCGGCACGCACGCCCTGATTCAGGAAAGCGTCGCGTTCAAGCAACTCGGCCTGGTCGTGATTGATGAGCAACATCGCTTTGGAGTGATGCAGCGCGCCGAGTTGCGAGCGCGAGGAATGAACCCGGACGTGCTGGTGATGACTGCTACGCCGATTCCGCGTTCGCTGGCGATGACCGTCTATGGCGATCTCGATGTCTCGGTCATTGACGAGATGCCGCCGGGCCGCACGCCGATTGTAACGAAGGTTTTCGCCGACAATGCGACCGATCGCAAAGAAGTGAAACAGTTGCTGGCGCGAGAAATGCGCGCGGGCCGTCAGGTCTATGTGGTCTATCCGCTCGTCGAAGAATCAGAGAAGATGGATCTCCGCGATGCGACGAAGCGTTACGAATATCTGCGCGACAAAGTATTTCCAGGATTCTCGGTTGGACTGCTGCACGGACGCATGAAGTCAGATGAGAAAGAAGAGGTGATGCGCCGCTTCGTTAAAAATGAGATTCAGATTCTGGTTTCGACAACTGTGATCGAAGTTGGTGTCGACGTGCCGAATGCTTCCGTCATGGTGGTTGAGCACGCCGAGCGCTTTGGTCTGTCACAGCTTCATCAGTTGCGCGGGCGCGTCGGGCGCGGCGCCCAACAGAGCTACTGCGTCCTTCTGGCTGCCGACAAACAAACCGAAGTTGCGCGCGAACGGCTGGGAATCATGGAAGAGACGAACGACGGATTTAAGATCGCGGAAAAGGATTTGGAGATACGCGGCCCCGGCGAAATCATGGGCACGCGCCAGGCCGGATTACCCGAATTCCACGTCGCGAATCTGGTTCGCGATCTGGAGATTCTGCAAGCCGCGCGCAAAGAAGCGGACTTTTATTTCAATCAAGCTAACAAATCGTCGGAAGCTGCACAGATGATCAAACGCGTGCAGAACGATGCGCGGATGAAGTTGGCGGCGGTTGGATGACGGGGTCAGAACCGGGAGCGGTAGCGACCGGGTCAAGAGCTCAAGTTGCATTCGAAGCAGCCAAGTAATTCACAAACTGAATCTTTAACCCGCCCGCTACTGTTCGCGGTTCTGTAACGCCCTCCTTAACGGTCGCGCGACTGCCCGCTTAGCGCTCAATCTGTATAGCGATGTCCGTGTTCCCAGCTACGACTCAGTCGGGGCACTGGACGCCGGCACTCGCTTGAGAACCAGATAGAAGCCAACATCACAGCCAAAAACGATCACAGGATCAAGCGCGACAAACTCCCATCCCTGGGCGGTCAGTGTGTTGAGGTGACTCTCAATCTTCCTTGCCTTATGGCCGGAGGTGAAGCAGAAACAATCGCTGATTACCTTGTATTGAGTTGACATGAGGGTTTCTCCTGTGTCCGTCTGCTGTCTGTCTGCGTGTTAGCTCGGCACTGAAGGACTATCGTTTCACTTTCAGTTTAATTACTAACCAATCTCCCATAGCTTTCAACACATCCTCGCCGATGGCGCTTGTCGCAAGGTTGGAATATTCGTCGACTGTTCCGGTTTTCGCCGGCAGGAAAAGATGATTGAGGTTGGGAAAGATCTGTTTGGTGACGTCCTTATTTTCACCTTCACGCGCGGCCTGCTCGAGCATCGTCGCTTGTTCAGGAGTGATCTGACGATCGAGCGAGCCCTGCAGAAGCAGGATTGGCTGATGCACTTTGCGAATCGTCGCTTGCGGATCGTAGGTCCAGAACTCTTTGAGCCAGGGTAGGCGCACCTGCGCTGGAAACTTTGAAAGCTCGGCGCCGGATTGCACGGCGTTAATGGCCTCCTGTTCGAAGGCAATTTGTTGCGCTCTTATTTCCGGGGTCACGCCCGGGGTGTTGTCCAAAGCGTCCTTTATCTGATCCATGCTGATCAGATCGCCACGTTTACCGTCGCCAGCCATGGAAACGATAGCAGCGATTTGCGGATCGCTGGCCGCGACCATCGGGGCAATCATTCCGCCTTCGCTGTGACCGACCAACGCGATTCTTTTCGGATCGATCTCAGAACGTGTGCGCAGATAAGCAACCTCTGCACGTGTGTCATCAGCGAAGCTGGAACTCGTCGCGGTCATCAGCGTGTCGAGCCCACCTGAACCACCCACACCACGATCGTCCACGCGCAGCACTGCGATGCCACGGATCGCGAGAGCCTCGGCGATTTGGCGCATGGGCTTATAGCCTTCGAGATGTGGGTACGGTACCGGCTCGTCGCGCGTCCCTTGTCCCGATCCGGTGATCGTAAGGACGACAGGAAGAGGACGCTTGGCATTCTTTGGCAGCAGCAGCGTGCCTGCCAGCGTGTATCCTTTGGCCGGAATGGTTACTTCCTCTGCAGTGAACATCGCGTTGGCAGGTGCGCTGTAATCGATCG
>DASWQK010000408.1:0-8980 GCA_036403735.1 Pyrinomonadaceae bacterium | reverse complement strand
ACCTTCCGGCAGCGGCGTGTTGTCGGGAGGCAAGCCGAGCGCGCTGTTGAGCGGCGGCAGCGAAATGTCCTTCACCATTACGAAGCGAATGGATTTGTCTGGGTTCCATTGCGGATTCTGATTCTTATTCAGGCTGTCGATAATGTTTCCCTGATTATCGACGATGATTACGTTCTTCACCCGAGCTCCCGCTTCCTGATCATCCTGTTTTGCTTCGTCTCGGATTTGTAGGAGGTATTCGCCACTGTAAAGACTCTTAACGCCCAAAGCGACCCCGGCGAGGATGGCTTGTCGTTGCTCAATCATGAAACGCGTGTTCGTGCGGGCGGATCTAAGATTGACGTAGTACTGCGCGGTAAGCATCAGCACGAGCAGCGCTGCCAGCAAAAGCAGAAGCCGAACTCGGAAGCTGTTTAGCAATCTTGACAAGGCTATCTGGCACAGCAAAAAACACGCCAACCCCCTATAAGTATGGCTGATTTTCGTGTTGCTGTTTCGTTATGGCGATGTTATAGTTGCCGCGGCTTCAACGCAAACTCGACTGAGGCCGCCCACGGGAAGCTGGTCCCGTCTCACTTCAGGCAGCGGTGGAATTTTCGAACTCGGGTGGTTTTGATTAGGAATTTAGACGCCCTTACCGGTTTCTAAAGCTCATAGGACGACAAAGCGCGTCGCCCTCGGCGCGTGAATCAAAAGCAGCAAGAGTATTACGTTCCGCCTCGGTAGCGTGGCATACTTTTTTTTCGAGGGAGTTGCTGATGAATCAAACACGTTCCCCCAGGGTCGCACTCATATCGTTTACTTTCATTCTCCTCTTCACACTAATTGGTTCAGTTACATCAGAAGGATACGCAGGCTCGAGACACGGGCGAGGCCGAGCTGCGGCTCGCGGTCGAGCGTCATCGCGCCGAGGTGGCCGGGCATCGCGACGCGAGTCAGCGCGCGCAGGCCGGCGCGGCGGTCGCGTACATCTCTCGAAACGTGAGAGACGGGCCGAGCAAGCGCGGTCCGCGAAGGAACAATCTGCGTACATCGCAAAACTTCAAAAGCGTGCCGGACATAAACTCAGCAAACGCGAACTGGCCGCAGAGATGCGCAAGTTCAATTCCACTCATCGTCGGGCCCTCGAAGAAGCTCGCCGTCGTGCGGAAGCAGCGCGCCAGGCGGCGATTGCGCGACAGCGCGCGATCGACGAAGGGATGCGCAACGAAGCCGAGGCGAACATCGCCAAAGACAGCACCGTCGGTGAGGACCTGGAAGTTCGCAAGGCCGCAGTCGCGGCTCTGGGACACCATGCCGGCACCGTCGTCGTCATGGATCCAAAGTCAGGTCGCGTCTACACGGTGGTCAATCAGGATTGGGCTCTGCGCCGAGGATTCAAGCCCTGCTCGACGATCAAGCTGGTTACGGGCGTCGCCGGAATTTCCGAAAAGGTCATCCAACCAGTTGAGACCGTCAGCGTCGGCGGCAACTATAGTCTAAACCTGACTGAGGCGCTCGCCCATTCGAACAACACCTACTTTCAACGAGTAGGCGGCGAGGTCGGCTTTGACAAAATGGTCGGCTACGCCCGCGAGATGGGCCTGGGCGAAAAGACCGGAATCAATTACGCGAACGAGTACGCCGGACGCGTGCCGCTATTCAAATCGGGATACGCCGTAAACCATATGAGTTCTCACGGCGACGATTTTGAGGTGACCGCCATCCAATTAGCGTCACTCGTTTCCGCGATGTCCAATGGCGGCAAACTGTTGACGCCGCACCTGCCGCGCACAGTTGACGAGAACGACAAATTCAAGACTGAAACCCGCCGCAGGATAAAGATCAGCTCCGACACCTTGAACCGAATGTTACCGGGCATGGTCGGCGCCGTGAATTACGGTTCCGGCCGGAAGGCTTATCGCCCCGAGCAGACGGTCGCGGGTAAGACGGGCACTTGTATTGGACAGGGAGCTTGGCTCGGCTTGTTTACTTCATACGCGCCGGTGGTAAATCCAAAATTGGCCGTAGTCGTCATCACGCGTGGAACCGATGCGCATAACCATTTGCCGGCCGCAGTCGCCGGTAATATCTATCGCGCATTGAGTCCGCGGTTCGGCACGCAGATCGACTTCCAGGTCGCGCAGACTGCTGACGATGACGAAACACCAACAAAGGATAAGAAGGCAGCTGCTGTCGATGAGGAAGCTCAAGAGACAAAGGCAGCCACTCAGGCTGAGGAGAAAGCAATCGAAGAGAAAGCAGAAGCTGCCGCCGCAGAAGCTGGTTCAACTTCGGCCACGACCAATGCGAACACTGGGGCCGCGCCTGAACCGACCAGCAAAGTAAAGTCGACGGTCATGCCGGTTGACAACAAGACGAAGGCGAATCAGAAGACAACCGTGCCGGCCAAGCCCGCTGCGAATCAACCAAACGATGGCCGGCCGCGCAAGACGAAGCCCGATCAGCAGTAGGATCGTGGAACACTCTGGCGGTTGGTTTTACAACGAATGATCAAGTGCCGGGCTCTCGTAAGCGGTTTGCGAGAGTTCGGCATTTTTGATGTGATCGTGCGACAGTGCGATAGTGTGCGCTTCAAGCTTGACACTAAACCCAATGTTGCATGATTATTGCCGCTCTGCGCCGCAGTAGATCCCCAGACCAAAGTAGTAAGTGACAACGAGCGGCTCGCTAATTGCATCTTAGACTTGGGCGGAAAGCCGCGTGCAATCCGACGAGGTTGCACCCCAGGCACAAACGGAAATTGATCGGAGGCTATTAACAACAAAATGAAACGCATCATTAAACTATTAGCGCTCGCCGCGACCTTGGCAGTGTTTGCGGTTCCCACGCTGGCCCAGAAGCAGGAGTGCACCGACGATAACAAGGGCACCTGGTACAAAACCTTTTACGACAACTATAAAGGTGATCCGGCAGCCCAGAAGGTAGCCTACGACAATGCGAAGCTATATCTGACTTCCTGCCCTGCCGATCCAAATGATGCGCAGGCCAGGTTCATGCAAAAGTTTGTGGATGCCGTCGACGCCTCTCGAAAAAAAGCGCAGCTCGGAAAAGATTTTGAAAAAGCAGTCGCCGATAAGAACTATGCTGAGCAGATGAGATTGGGCAAGGAACTTCTTAATAGTGATCCTGATAACGCCGACATTAACACCATTCTTGGTATCACCGGTTTAGCGGAAGGCAGTCTTTTGAAAGACTCCGCCACTTACGCTGCCAAAGCGATTCAATTGATCGACACAGGAAAACCTCTTAAGGCTTATCAGCACGACCAGGCGCTGGCGTATCTCAACTGGACAATTGGTAAATCGAAGTTAGCGACCGCGCCGGCTGATGCCATTACCGACCTTCTGAAAGTGGCCAAGATCGAAAGTGATGCGAAAAAGAATCCGCAACTCTATATTGACCTGGCGGCCGCTTACGAGACCGGACCGCGCGCCAAACTGAGCCAGGAATATAAGTCGTCGGTGAAACCGGACGGGACTGAAACGGATCAGAGCAAAGTCATCCTGGAAAACCTTAACCACGTGATCGATAACCAAATTGACGCGATGGCTCGGGCGGCGGCTTTTACGTCAGACGCGGCCAAGAAAAAAGAGATCGTCACTGATTTAGCGGCTCTCTACAAATATCGTAACAAGGACGCCTCTGACGCCAGCGTAACTGAATTGGTGGCCAGTGTGGTATCGAAGCCAATTCCTGAGCCGCCCACTCCGATTACTTCTTTACCGACTACAACGCCGGCCGCCACCACACCCGCCGGAACCCCGGCAACAAATAATGGCGGGAACGGCGCTACAAACGGTGGCGCAAAGCCAGTAGGGAATAACCTGACTAATACGTCGAACACCGGTGGGAATAAGACCGGCACGGGCGCGACGACCGGCACGCAAACTGGAAGTTCAAAACCAGCCGCGAGCCCAACCCCGTTGACTAAGAAACCGCGTTTGAATCACCGGCGCAGGTAACGCTGCCATCTCTCGGCGAAACGGCTTGCCATCACGCCGAATGCATCGTCAGTTTCGACGTTGCGTTCGGCGTTTTGCTAGAATCGACTCTCTGTGAAGACCACCGAACTCGAAAACCTCGACCATCTCGAGACAATTCTTAAGTATCGCTTTCGCGATCATGCGTTGTTGACCCAGGCGATGACGCATCGTTCGTGGGCCCACGAACAGGTGTCGCCACGCGCGCAAAAGGACGCGCGCAACCTGCACAATGAAGCGCTCGAGTTTCTCGGCGATTCAGTCCTGGGTTTGATCGTCGCTGACTATCTTTTCAAAGCATACCCGCATGCGAGCGAGGGCGAGCTGTCGCGCATGAAGCATCGTCTGGTGAGCGAGCCGACGCTCGCCAGGGCTTCCGCAGAACTGGAGCTCGGCGAATTTTTGCGGTTTGGACGTGGTGAAGAAAAGAGCGGCGGCCGTCGCAAGAATGCTCTGCTGGCCGATGTCTTCGAAGCCGTCACGGGCGCAATTTTTATCGACGGAGGCTTGGAAGCGGCGCGAGATTTTGTCGACTACGCACTGCGTGAAGATCTGCGCACGGCTGATCCTGTAGCCGCGGCCGCTGCCGATCCGAAGACGACGCTGCAGGAAAAGCTGCAAGCGACACATCAACCGGCGCCCCAATATACAGTGGTTGAAACATTGGGGCCGCCGCACAAACGCATGTTTCACGTCGAGCTGAAATGGAATGGTGGGATGTCGCGCGGCGAGGGCCAAACCATCAAGGCCGCGGAAGCAGCCGCCGCGCAAGCCGCCTTAAAGCAGATGGAAGGTGAAGAAACTCAGAGTCAGATTTTGTAACGCAAACTGTTAGTTTGCGCGCAAGCCAACAGCTTGCGTTAAGACGATGCACAATCTAGGATGAAGCCGATGAGCGAAACAGTCACGACCGAGAAGCCTTCCGAAAAACCGGAAGCCTTCAACGCTCGATCGGTTCGGCCTAACGGCCGCGAGCGCGACGTGGAAGTCGAAGCGGAACCTGTCGGCCCGCCAAAGACAGTCATTCGCGAATACTTCGAATCTGCCGTCGTTACCGTGATCATGGCTTTGTTCGGAATGACTTTCATCGTGCAGGCGGTGAAAGTTCCGACCGCCTCGATGGAGAACACCATCACGGTCGGCGATCATCTGCTCGTCAACAAGTTTATCTTTGCGCCGGGTCCGACTTTTCCACTGCTGCCGCAGCGCGAAATCAAACGCGGCGACATTATTGTTTTCAAATATCCCGGCAATCCTTTTGATCCCGAACGTGACCGGCAGGAAGACAACATCCCTTTCAAAGTGAATTACGTTAAGCGCGTGATAGGCCTCCCCGGTGACTCAGTCGAAGTGAAGGGATTGAAGGTGTATGTCAACGGCGAGCCCTTGCCTGAACACCTCATCGTGGCGCGTAACACAAACGACAAAGGGCCGCTGGAAATTGTCGAAGACACTCAGCGCCAATGGAACGAGCTATATAACGTTTTCTATTTTCCCGAAAAAGTTAACGCCGCGCGTCTGGGTCACGACATTAACGCCGGCCCGGATTTTCATTTCGCGGTGAACGGGAAACCGGCAAAGGTGCCGCCCAACTCCTATTTCGTGATGGGCGACGATCGCGATAACAGTTTGGATAGCCGCGCCTGGGGTTTTGTGCCGCGCGAACTGGTTATCGGGCGCGCGATGTTTGTCTATTGGTCTTACGACGAAACCAAGCCATTCAACAGCCCGCTTGATTTCTTCACCAACACCCGTTGGAGTCGCACCGGCACAATGGTGAAGTGATTAGGAAACAGGAACGCTGCTGCCTCAGCAACCATCGTGTTCCAGCGATTGCTATCAAAAGAGTTTTGGATACGCGTCTGGACCCGAAGCGAGGAAGACGAAATCCTCGGGCGCGCCGCGCAACTTTCGTATTACTTCCTGCTCGCTTTATTCCCGCTGTTGGTTTTCCTGATCACCCTGCTGGGATATTTCAACGGCGCCGGTTCTCATCTTCAGCGAAAACTTATCTCTTATCTCGGCGACGTGATGCCGCCGGCCGCACTGCATCTCGTCGTCGTCACTCTCGAGGAAGTTACGAAGGGTCGCGGCACGGGAAAGTTAAGTTTCGGAATATTGTTGGCGTTGTGGGCAGCGTCGAGCGGTGTCAATGCCCTGGCCCAGGCGCTGAACGCCGCGTACGACGTACGTGAAACGCGCCCCTGGTGGAAAGTGCGTTTGATTTCGATTGCCTTGACTGTAGCGCTGGCTGTCTTGATCATCTCGGCTTTGCTGATCGTGTTGTACGGCGGGCAATTCGGAAACCAACTAGCGGGAATGCTTCACGAGGGTGCAGCCTTCGCGTTTGTCTGGCGCATCCTGCAATGGCCCATCGCCCTGGCATTTGTGTTGATTGCGTTCGTAATGATTTACCGTTTTGTGCCGAACGTCGGCGCGAAACGCGAAGGCAGAGGGTTGCGCCGTTCTGATTATCGCCGGCGCTGGTTATCGCCGGGCGTCGCCATCGCCATCGCTCTCTGGCTGCTGGTATCTCTGGGTTTTCGTCTTTACCTGCACTTCTTCAATTCATACAGTTCCACCTATGGATCGCTCGGTGCCCTGATCATCCTGATGCTGTGGTTTTATCTCACCGGCGCCGCAATCCTGCTCGGTGGCGAAATCAATTGCGAGTTTGAAAAGGAGATTAGAGATTAGCGCCGGTTGTTAGCTCGCGATTTACTCGACAGTTTCAGATTGATGCGAACAATCGTTCTCTTTTAGTTCAAGCTCGCGTTTTCTCGCCTTAACTCTCCAAGTCAAAACGCTGGCATGACCATTGCACTAGTCCCTTCCGCGGAAATTAAAGTGTTCCAGGAAAGGACGGATGAATCATGTTGTGGACAATTCTATTAGTGTTGCTGGTTCTTTGGTTGTTGGGCTTGATCGGTGGCGTTGGCGGGAGCCTGATACATCTGCTGCTGGTTGTGGCGCTGGTCGTGTTGATTCTCCAGTTGGTTACTGGTCGTCGAACTGTCGTGTGACGGTGACGACTGAAGGAGCGTGTGAATTTCAATATGAAGTACGAAAATGAAATTAAGGGTAAGGCGAAACAGGCGAAAGGCACGGCGAAAGCTGAACTTGGTAAGTTGGCGGGCGATCGTGACCTCGAATCGAGCGGCCGCGTGGAGCGCGCAGAAGGCCGAGCGCAGGAGAGACTAGGAAAGGCAAAGCGAAAGATCGGCGAAGCAGTCGAAGACCTGGGCGATGAGATCGCCGGCTAACGGTGAAGCTGGCGATCCTCTTCTTCACGTGGTGGGAGAGTGAGAAGCAATGAGCAGGAAATTTATAGGGGTGGCTACGATTCTCATGTCGGCATTGGCGTTTGCAGCCTGCAACGATACGACGTCCAACATGAACTCGAATGCCAATGCGGGAAACATCACGACGCGAACCGAGCCAACCGCGACGGCGACACCCACGCCCCGTTACAGTGAAGAGCAGGCGCGTCAAGAACGCGAACGCGCCAAAGCCAACAAGGAGAGTATCGGACAGTCGCTCGACGACGCCTGGATTCATACCAAGATAGTCGCGAAGCTGATCAGCGACACGCAAACGCCGGAACGAAAGATTAATGTTGACGTGGTTGACGGTGCGGTCACGTTGCGTGGTCAGGTCGATACCGGAGAAGCGAAAGCGGAAGCTGAGCGCGTGGCCAAAGAGACCGACGGCGTCAAGAAAGTAATGAACCAACTGAAAGTCGTGCCGGCCAAGGCCGCGAATACGAATAAGGCGTCGACGACCAACGCGAATAAACCGCCAGCGAAAGGGAAGACGCCATAACCTGGAGTGCGGCGGCTTGACGCCGCTTTGGATTGTTTGGATCCTAAGACGGTTGAGAGGCGGGCTAGTGCCCGCCTATTTTTATTTCGAAGATGAATAAAAAAAGTTCCGATCTACACGGCAACGCTCCCGACAACTCGCCGGTCGCCTTGCTCCTGATCGACGTAATCAATGATTTCGAATTTGAAGGCGCAGAGCCTATCTTCCAACATGCTTTGCCGGCGGCGAAAAAGATCGCCGCACTCAAAAGCCGAACTGACAAAGCGGGCATCCCGGCAATTTACGTTAACGACAATTTTGGTAAGTGGCGTTCCGACTTTCGCAACCTCGTCGCCCATTGTGTCAACGATGAGACCCGGGGACGCCCGATCGTCGAATTGCTCAAGCCGGGTGCCGACGATTACTTCGTACTAAAACCAAAGCAGTCCGGCTTTTACTCAACGACGCTTGATTTGCTGTTGGACCACCTCGGCGCGCGCACCTTGATCATGACCGGATTCACCGGCGACATTTGCGTACTGTTCACCGCGATCGACGCCCACCTGCGTGACTATAATCTGTTGCTTCCGCGCGACTGCGTTGTCTCTCAGGATAAGGAAGAAAACGAACGAATTTTGGAGTACATGGAACGCGTGTTGGAAGCCGACATTCGATGGTCAAGTGAGATAGATCTAAAACGGAAGTCTGTAGTCAGAAGACAAGAGTCACAATGCAGCGCGGTACAGAGCCTGCGGAGCAGGCGCCAGCATCAAGCCCGCGGCGTAAGCCCCAGGTCAATGCGATAAAAGGAATCGCGCGCCCGCAGACTAAGCGGCCGTTTGCCGGAGTGCTGGTCGATCGATGGAACCGTCATCGCTTGTATCGGTGCGCCACACCCGCCGCCGTTCGGGGGGATTGGTTGTGTGCTGGGCGCGTTTCGAGAGCTAGGAGCCAGAAAAGAAAAGGCTCTCGCGTGACTTGATGTCAGGCGAGAGCCTTTATTGTGTAATCACGTTGCCGAGTAACAGCCAGTGAGCGTTTCTCTTAAATAAAACTCTTTTGAGACGGGCCGCGGGCGGCTACTCAAGTTGCATTGCCGGTGCCTACCGGTTTGAGTTTCCGTTTCGTGCTCAACGGCGGCCATGGCGGCGACCATGACGACGATGACGGCGACGATTGTGGCGGCGATGCCGTCG
>DASWQK010000407.1:0-10225 GCA_036403735.1 Pyrinomonadaceae bacterium | reverse complement strand
GATCCAAATCGGCTCGGGGTATATGGCGCCAGCGCCGGCGGCCACTTGTCCCTGATGATTGGGTTGGACCCGGACAATGGAGATCCAAACGCCAAAGAGGACTTAATGAAAGAGAGCGACCGCGTGGCGGCGGTCGTCGCTTATTTTCCACCTGTCGATTTGCGCGGGATCGTGCGCGGGTTGAACGCACCTCCAACCGGCACGGTGCTTGATCACTTCCCGGCGCTGAATTTTGAAAGGGAAAAAGCGGCAGACTATTCACCAATTGTCTTTGTTACTCCTGATGATCCGCCGACGCTTCTGATTCATGGCGACAAAGATGAATTAGTGAACATTAGCAACAGCCAAATCATGTTCGAGGCCTTGAAGAAGAACAACGTTAAGACAGACTTCATCACGATTCCGGGCGCTGGTCACGGTTTTCGCGGCGCAGACGCCAAGCGGGCGCTGGATGCGAGTGTAAGTTGGTTTGAGCAGACCCTCTTGAAAAATAGCAAACCTTAGAGATGTGGTTTGTTGGTGGTGCCCTGTTTTTGAGATCTCCTGCCCAGGTAATACGCTCCACGAACCCACACGAAATGTTTCTTCGTGCCCATTTTGTATGATTTGGGGATCGTTCTTGCTCAGAGGGAAAGAGAACACGAACCAATTTAGGGCCTTACGGGATTATGTAGCCATTTGCCGACGGCACACAAAACCTCATCGCCCCCTCATGCGTACCAGCTGTTACTAAATAGATCGGCGACCAATTCATTCAGGAGCGAAATCAATGTCAACCAGCAGGAGAACATTTCTTAAACTCTCAGCGATGGCCGGCGGCGCTGCCGCCTTCGGATTAATACCTGGCGTGTCCGGCCTCTCAGCGTCAGAAGCGATTGGAAAAACAACCGGGAGCACGAAGAGCCTACGCATTCTGATTCTGGGTGGCACTGGTTTTACCGGACCGTTCCAGGTTCGATACGCCCTGAGCCGCGGACATAAAGTAACGGTATTCAATCGCGGCCGAACCCATCCAGGTGAGCTGCCAAAAGAGGTCGAACAATTACTCGGCGATCGGAACGGCAAGCTCGATGCGTTGAAAGGCAGAACGTGGGACGTAGTCATCGATAATCCGGCAACGCTTCCCGTTTGGGTACGCGACGCCGCGGAGATTCTGAAGGGAAATGCGGATCGCTATGTCTTTATCTCGAGCATCTCGTGCTATGCCGATACCAGCAAAGTAGGAATGGATGAGAGCGCGCCGCTCGCAAAATATACGGGCCCGGATGCGATGAAAGAAACGAACGCGACCATGCGCGCGGGCAACTTCGCGCTTTTCGGTCCGCTCAAAGCCCAGTCCGAAGCAGAAGCTGAAAAGTGGTTTCCGGGGAAGGCGCTGATCATTCGTCCCGGGTACATCGTCGGGCCCGGCGACGAGTCTGATCGGTTTACCTACTGGCCAGTTCGCGTCGAACGCGGCGGCGAAGTATTAGCGCCCGGGACGCCCGCGGACCCGATCCAGATCATCGACGCACGCGATCTCGCGGAATGGACCATACGCATGGTTGAGCAAGGCGCGACTGGCCCATTCAACGCGGTAGGACCGAAGTCAAAGTTAACCATGGGCCGGATGCTCGACGACATGAAGAAGACCACCAACTCCGATGCCCGGTTCACCTGGGTGGATGACAAGTTTCTCACTGATCAGAAAATCATCGATGACATACCGATTTGGACTTCGACACATGGTCCTGAGATTGGTTACTCGACGGTGAATATCAAAAAGGCAGTCAGCAATGGTCTGACTTTCCGCCCACTCTCGGACACTACCAGGGCGACCTTGGAATGGTTTAGAAAACAGCCGCCCGATCGGCAGATGAAGATGCGCGCAGGATTCAGTGCACAACGAGAGACCGAAGTATTGGCCGCCTGGCATAAGAGCAGGACCAGCTAAACATTCTTAAGCGGCAAGCTGCGATAACGCTTTCCGGTTAGCTTCGCCAGCGCATTGACCACCGCCGGTGAGATCACCGGAACGGGAGGTTCGCCGCAGCCCGTGGGCGCATCTGTGCCGGGCACGATGTGCACGTCGATAGTCACTGGTGCATCCACAATGTAAGGCGGCGTGTAGCCGTCGAAGTTTCTTTGCTCCACGCGACCATCTTTGAAAGTGATCGCGCCTCCGGCCATTAGCTGAGTGATTCCAAAACCAAGCCCACCCTGAAATTGACTTTCGATCGTCAGCGGATTGACTGCCAGGCCGCAATCAACCGCAACCGTCGCGCGATGAATCTTCGGCCGCTTGTTTTCGATCGAGACCTCAACCGCACAGGCGACCGCAGTCCCAAAACATTCGTGGCAAGCAACACCGGCCACATGTCCCTTCGGCAAACTGGTTCGCCAGGCGCTCTGCTGGTCCAACACGTCGAGTGCCCCGCGCAGTTTCTTTGCTTCAGGCTTCAAAAGCTTGCGACGATAAGCAATCGGATCCATTTTAGCGCGCGTCGCCAGCTCATCAATCAGAGTCTCCATCACGAAAGCGGTGTGCGTGTTTCCGACTGAACGCCACCAAAGTACCGGTACATTGACGGTTGGATTGTGTGCCGAAACATGAAAGTTCGTCAGGTTGTAGCTCGTGTCTGAGGTTCCCTCGACGGTCGTCTGATCCACGCCGTTCTTGATCATCATGGCGGCGAATGGAGTTCCGGCAACCAGCGATTGTCCGACGATGACATGACGCCACGCGGCGGGCATTCCATCCGCGCCGATGCCGATCTCGACACGGTGCGCGTGCATCGGTCGATAGTAACCACCGCGCACATCATCCTCGCGCGTCCACACGAGTTTTACCGGAGTTCCCTTCAACCGCTTGGCGATCATCGCCGCTTCGCGCGGTACATGTGAATCGATCACTGCCCGCCGGCCGAAACCGCCACCCGCATATTCAGTGTGAAACATGACCTCCTCAGGTTTCAGGCCGAGGACTTCAGCAATCGCCATCTGGTCCATTGTCTGAAACTGAGAGGGCACCCAGGCCTCAGCCTTGTTGCCCTCAAATCGGACCGTCGCGTTCAAGGGTTCCATCGGCGTGTGGGCCAGATAAGGGAATTCATATTCGGCCACGATTCGCCTGGCCGCAGGTATGCGATCCAAAGCCTTGTCATCGCCGCGAGCCACTGCAACATTGCCTGGAGTGCGAGCCAGCGCCTTGTATTTCGTCCACAGCTGTGAAGTATCGGCGAGTTCAACTCCGGACAAGTCCCAATCGATCTTCAAACTGTCGCGCCCCTGCTTTGCGGTCCAGAACCGATCGGCCACAACGGCCACGCCGCTTCCCTTCACCAGAGGGATCTCGAAAACATCCTTCACGCCCGACATGCCGCGAGCTTCCTTGTCGTCTATGCTTTTCACGCGAGCCCCGAATACCGGCGGATGAGCTACGACAGCGATCTTCATTCCCGGAAGGTCGAGATCGAGTCCGAACTTTTGCGAGCCATCACATTTCGCAGCGCTATCAAGCCTCGGAATTTTCTTGCCGATCAAGCGAAACTCAGATTGATTCTTCAGACTCACTTTTTCCGGCACTGGTTTTCGCGCAGCGTCACGCGCGAGCTCGGCATAGCGCGCTGACTTTCCATTGGGACCATAGACGACACTGTTTTCGGTGCGGCACTGATCGGGTGAGACCTTCCAACGGTCGGCGGCAGCGGCGACTAACATCGCGCGCGTCTTGGCTCCCAGCTCCCGATATTGCGTAAACGAATGCGCGATCGATCCGGAGCCGCCTACCATCTGAATTCCAAAAACGGGGTCTCTGTAGACATCCGCGGCCGGCGCCAGTTCCGGCACCACCTGTGACCAATCAGCATCCATTTCATCTGCCAGGACCATCGGCAGAGAAGTCTGCACACCCTGACCAAACTCAAGACGGTTTACCGTGATCAATATTTTGCCGTCAGGTCTGACATGAACGAAGGCATCCGGCGGATAAACTTTTGGCGGCGGCGTCTGCGCTCCTTCATTCGCGAATGCGGGCAAATCGAGATACAACGAAACCAACAACCCCGCGGCCGCGACGGAAGACGTGCGCAAAAAGCTGCGGCGATTTATATCTGCCTGGTTAAAGCTTCTTGATGCGGCTCGCATTTTCATCTCTCTCATATTGCATCCCTTTTCCCAACACCAGATGTGTCGCGATCTGCGGGGCAAGTATTGTTTAGCGGCGGGCTACCGCCCGCCTTTCGGCATTCACGGGCGGGCAGTAGCCCGCCTCTAAACGAATCATTCTTCTGTAAATCCTCAACTCGCAAATTGAGTGATGGTCCCACCCGCTTACGCGGGCGGTACTGACTCACTAAGTCATTTGTTCCACCGCTCGCTTGATGGCTTCACGAATTCGCACATAGGTGGCGCAGCGGCAAAGATTTCCACCCATCGATTCTTCAATGTTCGCGTCCGTTGGTTTCGGGGTCTCTTTCAGCAGCGCGACCGCGCTCATGATTTGTCCGCTTTGACAGTAGCCGCACTGGACCACATCTTTTTCTACCCAGGCATGCTGCACAGCCCGGCCCACCGGATCCTGCGCTATGCCTTCAATCGTAGTTACCCTCCGATTACCCACTAGTGAAATCGGCACCACGCACGAGCGCGTTGCCTCGCCTGCAAGATGTACCGTACAGGCGCCGCAGGCACTGATGCCGCAACCGTATCTCGTGCCGGTCATTTTCAGTTCTTCACGTAAGACCCAAAGGAGCGGCGTCGAGGGATCTACATCCACTTTTTTCGACTGGCCATTCACATTCAGTTGATAAGTTGCCATGACTGGTTCTCCTATCTTCCGCGCGGGCAAGGGATGCCGGCATCAACCCAGCGGCGAGTTGCATCGACGAATTCAGCATGCGAAAGCGGCGGCGAGCTTCGCATTGTTCCGTCCGGCCGGCGGCCGGGATTCCACGCCCAAAGCACCAATGCTGCTGCTTCGTGATGCCTCAGTAAAGCAGCTCCATCCATATTTTCATTTCGCGACTTATCGGTAACCGTGCGACAGACTGCCGCGCTCGACAATGGTCGATCGTTTGTGTCCTGCCAACGCATCGACAGAGGGGCAAGGTGCCAATCGGGGCCGCCGGGCACGCCGGTACTCTCGGCGTTGACTTCCTGATGACAGCCAACACAATTCAGCGCGGGCACTCCCCGGTCCGCTGGACCACGGACGATATTCGCGAAATGGCGATGACGATCATCGCCTTGCTGAGGATAATTAGTTGCCGTATGACAGTTGATACAGCGTGGCGAAGTTAGGACTGAATAGACTTGCTCCCACGCGGCCAATCCATCGGCCAGTTTAGAATCAGCGGCGTTGCCCACTCGCTCGTTGCGAGCGTTCGTCGATAGACCCACACCCGTCGCCAAGACGACGGGCGCAAAAAGGAAAACAAGAAGCCGCAAGCGATTGTTCGCTAACATGGTTGTCCTCCTCCGAAACGATCCACTGAAGATCGTCCAGCCAGTCAGTTTCAATCAGAATAATGAACGGGGGTTGTTCTTAAAATACCATGCTTCTGGAAAAAAGTAATAGGCGTAGCGCAAGCTGTTAGCTTGCGTGACACAGTCTGAAGTTGGCCCACGATTGGCAATGATCAGCGATTCGATCTTTCTATGTCGTTCAGCAGCCGCAGCATCTAGGTAACGACTTTGCAGTGCAGTATTATGCCGGATCAATGACTAGTAACTCAGTCCCGACAATTGAAAAGTGGTTTTTTCTGCCGCCGATCATCTGCGCCATCTTGCTGCTGGCAATTCAGATTACCGGCCGCGATGTCCAGGTCTTTCTCTGGCTCAATCAGCAAGGACGCTTTGCCGGCGATACGCTTTGGATCAGTGTGACGACGTTGGGTGACGGCTTGGTACTATTCGTCCTGATTCTTCCCTTCATCAGGCGCCGGCCCGATGTCGCCTGGTCACTAATAGTTGCGTGGCTGCTGATAGCGCTCTTCATCAAGGGCATAAAAACATCTATCGTCACATATCGACCGCTTTCGATTATTGATCCCACCCAATTTCGTTTGGTGGGCGCGCCCTACAGATACAACTCGTTTCCGTCGGGCCACGCCACCAGCGCGGCCGCGTTCGCTGGAACTCTCTGCATTTTCTTTCGCCAACGTTGGGTGCGCGTCCCGGCGATCGGATTAATGCTGCTCGTGGCCTTCTCGCGCATCGCCATGGGCCTTCATTGGGCCACCGATGTCTTAGTTGGTTTACTGGGCGGATGGGTTCTGGCCCTGCTCGCCTATTTGTTGTCGAGCCGTCTGACCTTCGGCAGATCGCGCGTCGCCCAGATTATCTTCTGCGTCGTAATTGGCGGCGCGGCCATCAGAATGTTTCTGATTAATCATACAGATTATCCGCAGGCGTTTCGTTTGCTACAGACGATTGCGCTGGGTTCGATTGTCTTCACCATCTGCGAATTCGCCCTTGCCCGCCGGAACGCGAAATCGCTTCAGGCGGACAAGACTACGCCGCAGCCGGAGCACTAGCCCGAAGGGGCTCAACGATACTCGGCAACTTCAATCCCGCGACAGACATCGTAACCACCTGGACCTCACTGGTGTCTTACTAGATGATGAATAATTCCTCACGAAAATTCGCGAATATCTTTGTGCCATTCTCGAAAGTGGCGATTTTGCTGGGAATTGTGGTGATTTGGCTGGCCCTGGCGGGATCCGTGATGGCCCAGGACAAGCCGGCCGCTGCCGCAGGAACCACTGACTACAAGAGCAGTCTCAATTCGCTCTCGACACTGTATCAAAATGAAGTACAGCGGCTGGAGAAGCAGAATAGCCAATCCAAAGATCTCTTTAACCAGGGATTGATCTCGCGGGTCGAGCTTGAAAAGAGTGATAAGGCTCTGGGCGATGCGCGCGCAAAGGTCGAAGAAGTTGCCCGGCAAATCGCCGAAGCAAACAAGCCGGTACCGCTCGCTGCGGCCAACGACTTATCAAACCTGGCTGCGGCCAATCAGATATGGTCGACCGGAAACAATCGAGTTGATGGCTTGATTCGTTACTATGGCAATCAGTATGGCGTCGATCCGTACTTGATTTATTGTCTGATGTCGCAAGAGTCGAAGTTCAGCAGCGGTGCGACCAGTCCCAAAGGCGCGCGAGGATTGATGCAACTCATGCCCGGTACGGCGGCGCGATACGGAGTGACTAATCCGTATGAGATGGGCCAAAGCATCATGGGCGGCACGCGTTACCTGAAAGACCTCTTGAAGATGTTCAATGGCCGAGTCGATTTAGCGCTCGCAGGTTATAACGCAGGAGAGAACGCGGTCATCAAATATGGCTACACCATTCCGCCTTACGATGAAACCCGTAACTACGTTAAGCTCATCATCAAGCGTTACGGTAGAATCACCACATCTGAACAAAAGACGAAGAGCTAAAGCCGACGCAAGTCCGCGACCTAATTTCCCAAAACGCTACCGACGTTTCCGCTCTTTCCCACTCGTCGCTTAAAATCTGAAATACCATTTTCTGTGAAGTAACTCTGCCGGCGATCATTTGATTGTGAAAGAGACAGCAAAACAACTCGTAACCCCGGTCATTCTGAGTGTCGCTGGCGCAGTCGCGGTTTGGGCGGCGCTCCACTTCACTGCTCCTAAATCAGCGAGCCGGGAAGCAACGGCAACGAGCATGTCTAACTCCATCAGCAGCTTTGATTCTGACCGCTGGCGCGAAGCGGTCGAGAAAGTTAAAGCCGATCGGGTTAATCCTGAAAACGTCGCCCTCGAAGTCCCCCCGGAACTTCGGCACTACGACGATCGACATTGGTTTTTGGCGACGCAAGTGGCTGAGGTCAGGAAGCACAACATTCAAACCTGTCAGGATTTTATCGATGTGGCGACGATGCTGAAGCGCGGCGAAATGGTCGCGGTCCCGACCGTCACTGACGATTATGTTTTACTGGGCGTGGGCGCCCGGGCAGACGACGGGGCCTTCACTAAACATGAAGACGATCAACCGATTCCGCTGTATGACGAAGCCCAACTTCGGGACGAATACGCGCGGCTAAATACTGTGCGCTCGAATGTCGGTGGCAGTGCGAAGGCGAAGAGCAGGGCTGATGCGGCGAAAAATCCAGACCGCGCTAAGCAAAATGATAAGCAGAAACAATCCACCGGGAGCCAGCCGTTGTCAGTCAACGAAGAACGAGCGTTACTTGATCAGTATTACAACCAGCCGGCAACCCGGCAACAATTGTTGGCGGACTATGATTCACTGCAATCGCTCGCCCGGAGTTTCCGCGGACGTTCTTACGACATCTCCAGTCCCACCGATCGACAGGCAATGAAAATCGCCATGCTCAGTTCGCTAAGACCGGAGGCTTTAAAGATCCTCGAAGAAGTCGCAGGGGATTACCATCGGCAATACGATCGCCCGTTGCCAGTAAGCTCTCTGGTAAGGCCTGAGCAATACCAGCACACTCTGCACAGATTCAACCGCGCGGCAACAACGATTGACACGCCGCCGCATTCCACCGGTCTGGCTTTCGACATTGACTATCGCTACCTGAGCGCCGGCGAACAGAATTTCGTGATGGGCGAACTGGCGCGCATGAAGGACGCCGGCCGGATCGAAGTGTTGCGCGAGCGCAATGCGAACTTTCACGTGTTCGTTTTCATCGATGGGGTGCGACCCGGCGATGACTTGATCACTGCGTCCTTGCAAGATGCCGGCGCGCCCCCGCCGGAGCCTGACAATTCAGATAAGTCGCCGGCTAAACCAACGCGCGCGCCTGAAAAAGTGAAAGAAAAACCTGCGAAGTCAAAACGGCGCGTCAAACGCTGACGCGTGTTTGCGCATCTCATGATTCTGCCCGACAATACCTCACGAAAAGACAGTCAAAGAGAAATAAGTTATGAAAGTCAAAGCTCATTCCGCGGTTACCATCATTGTTTTCACCTGTCTGGTAGCGATCATTTCGTTTGAAGCGCGCACCGGCCGCAGCCAATCTCAGAACTCGAAGAATGATTCGCAGAACCCCAAAACCGAGTCGCTGGTGAAGCCTACCGTGCTCGCGACCGATCGCGCGACAACGAAAGGCGCGGCCGTTTCCCCATTTGCAGAAGCAGCCACCCAGAATTTCACGCTCAGGAATGAGCTGACCTGGACCTTCGGCAGCAAGCAACAGCACGGCTGGTATTTGTACGATTTACTGATCGGTCAGACGCTGAAGGCTCCCCCGGCTGCTGCGACACCTGACTTTGCACTCGCAGTCTCAACCTGGCAAAAGCAGAGGGGGTTGAGTCCCAACGGCGTGCTTGATGAAAACTCTTGGATGGCTTTGGTGTCTCAATGGCAAGCGGATCGCCTCAAAGACAAGACTCCGGCGACTCCGGATCAACTTCTGACTGCGCCGCCGTCCGACTTTCTTGATCCGGACCGACTTCCTGAACTTCGTCAGGTCGAGAAGACTACCTATACCGCGTACAAAGCGATGCTGGCCGCAGCGATCGCTGACCCATCACTCAAGCTCGCTCACACACCACAAGGTGAGTTGGTAGCTGCAGAAAAGTACTTCAAGATTATTTCGAGTTTTCGCTCCCGTGAATATCAAGAGAAGTTGCGGCGTGAATCACCGGGTGCCGGTAGCGCCGGTCTTGCAACCAACAGTCCGCATTTCACTGGCCGCGCGTTGGATTTATATGTTGGCGGCGATCCGGTGGACACGAAAGATGCAAACCGCGCAATTCAAGTGAAGACTCCGGCATATCAATGGCTGGTGCGCAACGCGGCGCGCTTCGGCTTTCGACCTTACTTCTATGAGCCTTGGCATTGGGAATATGTGAAGTGAACTCACCGTTGATACCGACATCCGTCAGAAATTAACCACCAGGAACACAAAGGCCCTAAGAGCAATATCTCTTAGGGCTTTCGTGTCTTCGAGTCTTTGTGGTGAAACCGAACCGTCGCTAGTTCTTCTTCAAACCCGTCACAAATACCTCTGTGTTATGCGCCGAGCGCAGGCCGTACACGCCATCGGTGCTCTTCAGTTTACCTGTTGTAACCAGATCGGCTTTCGCCGCGCTCCACACTTCTTTCTTATTGATCGAGCAACTCACTTTGTCTCCCTTGACTGACATAGCGATCTCCTGCTCGACTGGTTGGCCCACCGCGGCGGCTTTGTTGACTGCCGTATCGGGAGCGCCGCGCCCATTCATTTGAAACGGCGCCGGACCAAA
>DASWQK010000406.1:0-5884 GCA_036403735.1 Pyrinomonadaceae bacterium | reverse complement strand
AGCATGCCGATCAGCGTGTAAGCCGAGGCATTGTCGGGACGCTTCTCAACGATCTTGTTGTATTCAGCAATCGCGCGCTCCTGCTGATTCGTATTGACAAACAGAGCGCCGAGTGCGGAGTAGGCGGCCAGATAGTTTGAATCGATTTCCAGCGCCCGACGAAATTCACCTTCAGCGCCCTCGGCATTCCTTTCGAAGCCATAGATTTGGCCTTTGAGAAAATGAAGACTGGCGTTATTCGGTTGCGCGGCAATCGATTGATCGATGCGCGTGTGCGCCTGCGCGGTTTGATTGCGTGACGCGTAGATGTTGATGAGACCGCGGAGCGAATTGAAGTTCGCGTTATCAATCATCAAGGCGTTGTTATAGAACGCGAGCGCTTCGTCGAACTTATTTTCGGCCAACGATACTGCCGCGAGATTCACATAAATATCGGTGCTGTTTAGCGACGCCTCATGCGCCGTCATGAAATCCTGGCGCGCAGTCTTCGTGTCGCGCATTTGCAGAGAAGCCGATCCATGCGCGACCAAAGCGTTGGCGCGCAGGTCAGCCAGCATCTGTGGCGTCGTATCGCGATCCGGCGAGGTCTTCGTGATTCGATCCAGTAACTGTGAAGAGGTTTGCAAAGCAGACTTCGCGTCGCCGCTCGCCAGGTTGATCTGCACCTGCATCAATTTGCCGGGCAGGTAATCGGGATAGTTGCGATCGAGCTCGCCCGCGAAGACGCGTGCTTGATCGATTTGGCCGGAGCGGAAGTTTGCCTCTGCCATGAAGAACAGACCGGGCCGTGAATTCGGTTCCTGCTTCAGCACTTCCTGCAAATCAGCAATCGCCGCTTTCAAATCGTTTGGGTTCCCGCCCTGCATTTCAATGCGCGCACGCAGAATCATTGCCTGACGGTCCTTGGCGTCTTTTTTCAAGATGGCGTCGACTTCCGCTTTCGCGTTCGCGATGTCTCCGTGATTCAGCATTAGTTCCGCCAGACGGTAATGGCCTTGCGTGTAATCAGGCGACTTCGTGATCACTTCTTTGTAGATGGCAATGGCTTCATCCAGTCGACCGGTGGCGCCATAGAAATCGCCCAGAACCGAACGGCCCTCCGGTTTGTCTTTATCCAATTCGGCGAGCGATTTGTAAGCTTCTTCCGCCTTAGCGAACCGTTTGTTCACGAGATAAAAACTCGCGAGCACAAAACGCCCTTCGCGATTGTTCGGATCGACTTGCACCGCCAGTTGAAATTCGTTTTCGGCTGCGTCAGCGCGATTGGTCTGGACCAGGTACTTGCCGTACTCGTAGTGCGCCAGGGCCGATGATTCATTGACTGCGATCGCGCGATGGAACGTTACGTCCGCGGTCGCGTTGTCACCCGTCAGAGCATAAAAGCGCGCCAGACTCAGGTACGATTCAACGCGTTGCGGATTCAGTTCGATTGCGCGATTCAGTTCGGCGAATGCTTCCGGCTTGTGCTCCTGCGCGAACAGTACCGAGCCCATCAGGATGTGACCTTCGATGTGGTTGGGATTTTTTTGCAGGACTTCTTTGGCGAGACGTTCCGCTTCCGACACGGCCGCCGCGGATTGCTTGCCGCCCATCAGGTAGTAATTGCCGAGCTTCACGCGCACGTCGAGGTTGTTCGCGTCCAACTCAGCGGTCTGCTTCATCTCTTCGAACGCCTCCTGGTAACGCTGGAGACCTTCGTAGGCGCCCGCCAATCCCCAATGCGCATCGGCAAGCTTGTCGTCGATTTGCAGAGCGCTGCGAAACTCGAGCGCGGCTTCCTGAAACTTCTTATCTTTCAGCAGCGCCTGTCCGCGGGCGACGTGTTGGGCTTTGGCTTTTTCGGGGGTCGTGCACGCGCCGATGAAAAGGGCGGCCACGATCGGAATGATGAGCAGAAAAAGGGTAGAGAACTTTCGGCGGCACTCGTGATTTGGCATTACTACTCTCCGTGAGTCCCGATAGATCGGGACTCGGGTTGGGTCGCTTCAACGGTTGTCTTCGTTGGCGGGCAAAGCCAATTCGAAGGCCGCTTTCAGCGAGATGAACAAGGTGTCAAAAAACGTCACTCGCGCGCACTCGCGAGTCATAGAGAAGAAAGGGTTAATCGAGGATTTTTTCCCAGGAATTGTTGGGAGTTCCACCTTTAGGCGGCCGCCTGAAGGTGGTACTCCAAACTTGATCAGTTAGGAACGAACGCAGGGAGTTCATTAGCAGCTTGTGAAGCAAGCTCAACCGCGGACTTCTCGGCTTGCGCCGGTGAGTCATTCATCGGCGTCATCACGCGAACCAACGCGCCGTCGGACCGGCGGCGTCGCACGCTGTCCATAACAGTGTAGACCTTGGCCCAGTACTCGCTCGCGACGGCCTTCCCGCGACCCTGGTACCAATAGATCATCAGTGCCCTCTGATTGCCGTTTTGAAGCACGTAACGATTAGCTTCGAACGGTGGTCCAACAGCGGGCGTAATCGTAATTGTTCCACCATCGCTCATGACCCAACCCGCGCCGGGCAGACAATTCAGCGGGCTGTGATAAGTCGCGCCGTTTCGCTGCGTCGCGTAGTAACCGACATACAACGACGCAATCCGGCCATTCGATTCAAAGTTGCGCGAGACATAATCATCGGCTCGCAAGACACTTTGCGTTTCATCATCAAAGCGCACGTCGTCGCCCTGCTGACGCCACGAACCAACTCGTTGTGGGAATTCCTTCAACGGCTTGCGCGAGACTTGCGCTTCACCGGCGCGTTCCCAGACGTTGATGATGCCGCCGCTCACGATTAGCACCGCGAGCAACAACCAGAACCTAATTGAATTTTGTCGAGCTTTCATCATCACAAAATATCAGACAGGATTCACAAGATTTACAGGATTGCTGGAATGATTTGTAGTCTTGTCCCTCTTGTTAACCCTGTCGGTCGTTCCTAATCGCGCCAGCCGATCCAAAAACCATCCCGTTCCGAGTAGCAACAACGCCGCCGCGACGTAAATGACCCATCCCGAAAAAGTATGAAAGAAACCATCGGCGACGCGCGTACCGTAGTAATGTGCCAGCACGCCCGTCCCGCTGACCCGCAAAGCATTGGTGAGAATCGCAATTGGAACCGCCGCGATCACGAGAATCAGCGAACGCCAGAAAGTAAAGGTCAGAAATGTGGCATGGACTCTAGTCTCTCGCCGGGTATCACCTGAAGTCTGTGCCACTTTCGGTTTCGTGAAGTACGCGTAAATCACAGCCAGGGTCACCAGCGTCATCAGCGAGCGAATGCCGCTGCAAGCTTCCACGACCGCGAGTTTCTTTGGTTCGCTCGCGCCGAGCGGCATCAGTTCGATCACGTTGCCCTGGCGCAAAACCGGAATGCTAAAGAACGTCATCGCCGAAACGGCGCAACGCGAGGCGAAGAGCTGCAAAGGAAAGGCGATACGGTTGAAAATGATCTGCGGTATCGGGATCGAAAGAGCCAGCAACACTAAGGGCACCGCGACGACCCGCATGAGGCGCATGCCAAAAAAATAGATGACAATGCAGACGAGCATCAGCACCAGCGAGACTCGTTGCACGAACAATTCCGCGCCCGCCGTTCCCGCCCACAACGCGCACAACGAAGCACCGATTCCAATGGCTCCCAACCATGTTGAAGATGTGCTTTTTGAATCAACAAAACTCTTCCGCTCATGCCACAGAATGAAGGCAATGACGAACGGGATTAGGAGGCCATGAGAGTAGTTTTCATCGTGCCACCAATCATTCGCTAACTTGACGATGACGGTGAAATAAAGAAACGCGAGCGCGATGGCAATCGCGACGGGCGGAAAGAATTTTCGGGGAACGGCACTCATGGGTAGTTGAATCATCGCGGCTGAGGGGCAATCTCTGCGGCGAACTTACTTTTCATCGGGAGGGTTAGGACTTCTCCTCCAATACCAATAAAGGATCAATCCTGGCAGCCTTCCGTGTGTCAGAAGCCCGACCGTCAGGGAGGGCTCGCTTGGACGCGGTCGACGTTGCCCTCCCTAACGGTCGGGCTTCTGATACAACGCCATACGATCGGAGCAGCTGCGAGACGTTGGTCTGCAGATTGAATTTCACTTGCACGGTTTGCCTGGCCGCATCGCCCATCCGCGAGCGGATCGGCGAACCAGCCACCAATTCAAGGACCCGCTTGCTCATGCTCTCTACGTCGCCACGATCGACGAGGAAACCTGACGCGCCGTCAACAATCAACTCTGGAATTCCGCCGACGCGGGTGGCTACGACCGGCTTTGCGTGGGCCATCGCTTCGGCAATCATCCAGCCAAAGACTTCTTCCCATCGCGAGAATTGACAAACCATGTCGGCCGCCTGAAAGACTCCTTCGCCGAATGGATCGTCGATCATCCCGGTGAAAGTAATTCGATCGCCGAGGCCCAGCGCAGCAGCTTCGTTTATGTAGGCCTCGCGATGCGCGCCATCGCCGACCAGGACGAATTGCACGTCGTGTCTTTGGGAATTGACGCGACGCGCCATCTCGATAAAATCGCTGATTCCTTTTTCCGGAATCATCCAGCTTACCTGCGTCACGATTGCCCGCTCGTCCGGAATCGAAAATCTTCGCCGGAAGGCCTTTGCCAAATCCGGGTTCGCGTTGACACGCGAAACATCGACGCCGTTGTAGATCATCTCGAATCGATTTCGCGGCAGCAGACCGAAAGAACTCATGCACTCATAACCATAGTTGCTGACGCAGATCACTTTGGTGAATGGGCGGCCAATCAATCGTGCTGCCGCTCGCTTCCACGTCGAAGCCCGTCGCTGAAGGTAACCCTCAGGTCGCGAATGATGATCTGTGAAGAAAACTTTCCTGACTGATTTCAAACGAGCGATCCACGGATACAGTGTCAGGAAGCTCACGAAATGAAGATGCACAATCTCAGGCTTATGCTTGCTGATGATCCGCTTTAGGTTGCGGCGGGCTTCCCGGTTTCCGTTTGTCGAATCAGGCAGCGTTTCAAACGAGACGTTCGGCAAATCGAGAAAGCGGCGCACCTCGCCCGTCGGTTCGGACAAAAAACAGAGGACGCTCTTCCAGCCCTGCTCTCCCATTTGCAAAGACAACTCGCGCGCAAACATTTCCGTGCCGCCGATGCGACGCGGCGCAACGCCGAACACCGACACTAGTGTCCGGTTGCGACGAGGGGAAACGTTTGTCGAAGTAGTTTGCATAATGGGAAAGTCGATCAATAACGAGTCTTTGGTCTCATGCTCAACACTCGTCGCCAGCGCGCGGCCATTCGTTCGCGAAACTGTTCCATGCGAAGCGAAACGCTCAGCGAGGCGCTGTAAGCCCGGTGAATCAGCGGCGGATTTTCGTGGCGAGAAAATGCCGGCTGAAGATTTGTCTGGTTGCCGAAACCGAGAATCCGCTGGTCTTCCTCTGAGAGGTTTCCCAAAAACGCCGCGTTGAGAAATAGCGGATGATAACGGTTGTAATAGATGTCCTCTTCCTGAAGCGCGACCTTCGGATCATGGTAGGCGTAAAAGATCGCCTGTCGCGGTTCGAGCATCGGAATGCCCTGTCGATGCACGACCGAAGTGTCGAACAAGAACGCTGTCCCGGCCGGACCTGCGAGTTCGATGCGGTCAGACATCGGCAATTCCTTGATCTCTGCCCGCTTCAAATTGTGTGGGTGCTGTCGCTGGTGAGTTCCCTTGATGACGTTGAACGCGCCGCTGCGCACATCGGTCAGATACATTGCCAGCTTGATTTCGCGATGGATTTTTTTCTCGACGGTCTGGTCGTACCACATGTCGCCGTGCCAACCGTGAAAGTCGCGTTTTGTCGGCAGAGACTTCCAACCCTTCGCTTCCGTGAGCTCGTAAGCCGGGCCCAGATATCTCGCCAGAAT
>DASWQK010000405.1:0-3766 GCA_036403735.1 Pyrinomonadaceae bacterium | reverse complement strand
GTGTCACTGAGAAATTGATCGATAAACCCTTCGGTTCGCCGCCGAAACGCGAGCAACTCGGCGAAGACTACTCCGCTGATAACCAACCTGCCGCGCGCGAGCGCGGAGTCTAACGCGGTTTGCGCAATGGAATTCAGGGCGTCATCGCGATCCCACAACGCGACGAGCACGTTCGTATCGATAGCAGTTATCATTTACTACGCAAGCTGTGTCCGCGAAGTTCTTTGAGGGCTTTGACAATGCCTTTGCGTCCAGCGGGCAGACCAGGGTTCCCAATCCCACGGTACTTTGCAAAGACGCTCTTTTCTCTCACCGGCCGCACACGTATTTCCTCGCCGTCACGCTCAAACACGATTTTGTCTCCGGGCTTGACACCGAGCGCATGACGAACCTCTCGAGGTACGGTGATTTGGCCCTTGCTTGTGATCTTTGCTTCCCTTTGCATTGCTCCTCTCCTTAAATTCCTTACCTTAGCACACGACTCCTTACTCTCACAACGAACGTCTAAGTTGACTGTGTTGCGCGATTCTGTGGTGTGATCGATTACTGATGCCGCCGCGTTTTCGCGAACTCGTCGTTCGCGTTGAACTTCGGCATTGCCGAGGCATCGGCGACGCGTCTCCCAATAGCCATCGCAAAATCCGCCTCCTGGATCATGCCGCGAAAATCCCAATCGTCACGGAACTCGTCGGAGGGCTGGTGGTAATGGGCCTCGTTATATTCCTTGAATTTCTTCTCGCCCCACTCCTTCGTGTGTCCGATATAGTCGCTGCCTTCCTTCAAACTGATCGAGGGCACGCCGACTTTCGCAAATGGAAAGTGGTCCGAGCGATAGAACGATCCCTGCTCCGGCCGCGGATCGGGCGAGATGCGCAGTCCTCGTTCGCGCGCGATCGCATCAACAATCGTTTTCAGAGACGAACGTTCCGCACCCAACGGTACAAAGTCGCGGGTTGGCCCAAGGATATTCATTGAATCGAGATTGATATCAGCGGCGGTCTTATTGATTGGCACCAGCGGATGAAGCGAATACCATTCGGAACCGATCAGCCCCTGCTCTTCACCGGTAGTAATCAAGAACAGCATCGATCGGCGCGGCCGCTCAGCGAGAGGCAGACTGCTCAAGACCCTGGCAATTTCTAAAACGGATGCGACGCCCGTAGCGTTGTCGAGCGCACCGTTGTAAATCGTGTCACCGTTCTTATCAGGCGCGCCGATGCCAAAGTGGTCCCAATGCGCAGAGTAGACGACGTATTCGTCGCGCAGCTTCGGATCGCGCCCGGGAAGAATGGCTACCACATTCGGAGCTTCGACGCGTTTTACTTCGCTGTTCAAATTGAGCGAGCCGGTCAGGTTTAACTTCACCGGACGAAAGTCACGCGAGGCCGCTTGTCTGCGCAACTCATCAAGATTCAAACCGGCTAGCCGCATCATGCGATGCGCGGCCTCGTCGGTCATCCACGATCGAACTTGCAGGTATGGAGTCTTGTCACTCGCCGTGCGGGCAATATCGAAACGCCAGGATCCATTCGACGTGCGCACCACGCTCCACGGGTATCCCGCGGATTCGCTCGTATGCAATAGGATCACACCGACCGCGCCGCGGCGGGCGGCTTCTTCGTACTTGTAAGTCCATCGTCCGTAGTAAGTAAGACGACGGCCCCCAAACAAGTCGGGTTCTTCTTTGGTCGCCGGTGGATCGTTGACCAGCATCACGAGGATCTTGCCGCGATAATCTTCGGCCGGGCCTTTGTAATCATTCCACTTTTGTTCGGGAGCGTCGATGCCGTAACCAACGAACACCAGATCGGCATTGACGTTCACATGATCGGTTTGGGCGCCGGTAAAAGCGACAAAGTCATCGGCGAATTTGAATGTTTCAGCGCCGCTCGAACCATTCACACGCAACTCCGTTTTTGGGTCGGCTTTGACGCCGACGAGCGATACGGGTTGCCAAAAACTTCCTTTTGGCGCAGCGCCTTTCAGTCCCATCGCTTCGAATTGCTCCGCGACGTAGAGCGCCGCAAGTTCCCCGCCACGCGCGCCGGTACCGCGACCTTCGACGCGATCGTCAGAAAGGAATTTGATGTGAGCACGCAGGGCATCTTCACTGATCGCGCTCGGCAAAGATGTGCGCGGTGTGATTCGCTGGGCGACGGCGCCGATCGCGGTCGCGATGATCGCGAGAACTGTGACTAATAGATTTCTTTTTTTCATAGACTCACTTGAAGAATGAACAACTCAATGAGCCTGCGAAGCAGGCCCATCGAACTTCCAACCCTCGATCCTAAGCATCCGTCACTTGCTGTGTCCCACGATCAGCGACATTGCCTCGGCCCGCGTGCGCGGGTCTTTGCGAAACCCGCCGAGCACTGCCGACGTCACCGTTGTCGCTCCCGGCTTCTTCACTCCACGCAAAGTCATGCACGCGTGCTCAGCTTCGATTACAACCATCACCCCGAGCGGTTGCAGATACTCAAACAGAGTGTTCGCAATCTCTGAAGTCAGACGCTCTTGCAATTGCAGTCGTCGCGCGAACGTCTCTGCCAGTCGCGCCAATTTCGACACACCCAGGATCTTTCCATTCTTCGGAATGTAGGCGATGTGACACTTGCCCACGAACGGCGCCAGGTGATGCTCGCACAACGAGGCAATCGAGATGTCCTTCACGATCACCATCTCGTCGTGTTTGTTCCCGGACAAAGGAACAATGTGCTCCGCGGCGTCTTCGTGCATGCCCGCGGTCAACTCCGCATACATTTCCGCGACCCGCTTCGGCGTATCAAGCAGGCCTTCACGATTTGGATCTTCGCCGATGCCTTCGAGGATGAGCCGTACGCCGCTCGCAATTCGATCCAGATCGACCGGAGAGGTTTGCTTCTGTCGCTTTTTCTTGATGTCGCTAATCTTTACACTCATTGCTTTACCCATCCGCTACTGTGGATGGCACTGACTTCATGTGCACTGCCAACTCGCTATTTCGGCTGGTGCTGAGTTAAGTACGACTGCCGTGCTGCTTCCTGAACTTCACGAAGCGGCACGTTTGCCGCCAACGCGGCCGCCCGACACTGATCGAACTCAGGCATCGCGTTCACATTACCGTTATTTCCCCGGGCAACTTTAACATCGATCGCGCCGAATTGCGTCTCGACTCTAATCACCTCGCGGAGCAGCGCGCGCCGCTGGACCTCATAAGTCCGCGCACCGATCGTAGTCGTCTCTGCAAACAACATTTCGAGAAACTTTTCGCGATCGCGCGGCTGGCAAAGAATTGAAATCAAGCTCCCGGGCCGATTTTTCTTCATCTGTGTCTGCGTCAGATAGCAGTCGAGCGCCCCCAACTCGAACGCTCGATCCATCACATAGCCAAATAGTTGTGGCGACATATCGTCGATGTTCGTTTCGATCATCAACAGAGTTTCGTCGGTATTCGCGACCGCTGCAGTCTCACCGACGAGCACGCGCAAGGCGTTCGGAAATCCTTTTGGGTCGCGCGATCCAGCGCCATAACCTGTGGTCTCGATCTTCATTGCGGGAATATTTTCAAATCGGTCGCAGACAGCGGTGATGATCGCGGCGCCGGTCGGCGTAACGAATTCGCCTTCAACATCGCCCGCGTAAATGGGCCGATCTCTTAGCAAATCAGCAACCGCCGGTGGCGGAATTGGAAAACGGCCGTGGGCCATCTGGGCCATGCCGTAGCCCACGCGCAGCGGAGATGAAATAAATTGTTCAATCCCCAGCAGATCAAATCCGATCGCCGCGC
>DASWQK010000404.1:0-5889 GCA_036403735.1 Pyrinomonadaceae bacterium | reverse complement strand
AATAGTCGCCTTAAGGTATTTTGTTATGACATTGTGGGCATGATTGCTATTCATTGCTTTTTCTCCTGGGCTTGAGATCAAGAAGTCTCGTCGATGTTTTTCGGCTGTTACTCAATGAAAATTCGGACGTTTGAACCACCCGGAAGGATCTTCAAAATTCTACTCGTAATCGGGTGTAGCAAACATCAATTTCTGAACTGGCTGTGGAGTCGTACGGCGTATCGGGAAAACCGAGATAGAATTTGCGAACGATATCCTGTCGAAAACGATGGGCCTCCAAAAGTGAAAGAGTAAATACTCTATTTTGATTACCCTTGTCAACTAAATTCTGTGCACGATAGGGTTCACGCGGCTGATAATAAGATTGCAGGCAATCCCAATAAGGTTGCGCGCATGGTGGCTGTAGGGACTATGCCAGGTACTGCTGTGCCCTTCGTTAAGGTCGAGGTGTGACTAGGGCTACCTCGCAGGTATCGGAGAGTGATCGACAATCACTCCAGGCGAATGCCACTTCTGGTCTTCCAGAAAAGTCTAACGGCCTTTGTGTTCCGCGGGACGTACGATCTCCACTTGTAAGTTTGACTATTACTCTTTCGGGCAACATTCTGCACATTCAAAAAGTCGACGGCAAAATTCAAGACAGCATCGTACTGATAATTCAAAAACTCGAAGTCGACATCAATTGGCGATTCAACCGTTATCTCTCCACCAGCTGACTGGCCGCTCGCCGGCAGCCGGACCGAGTGGATCTTCAGCTTGGAATTTTCCCGGAGCGGACTCCGGGTCGCCCCACAAAACATGCAGCGGACACCGCTGCGCCCGTCGCCAAGCCGCCATGATAGATCCAACCGTGAATCAGAAATTATGGTGCCCCCGGCGCGATTCCAACGCGCGACCTCTCGCTTAGGAGGCGAGCGCTCTATGCAACTGAGCTACGGGAGCACATCGAGGTGAATAGTAAATCGTGAATCATTAATAGTAAACCGCATTGTCGTTAGTCCAGTTATCAGCAGTCGGTGATTTAGTCTTCTGTTGTCAGTAGTCCCATCGAAGGTAATCATGATTTGGCCCGACGTTGAGATTGGAATGAAACAACTGACTACTAGCTACTGACCACTACCACTTTTTTATGATAGGCTGCGCATCGCTTTTCACATTTTAGCAATCAACTCAATTCGCGGATGATGATTCGAAGCCTTCTGGAAAATGGCCAGCCGGAACACGTCGCCCTTAGCACCTTAAATGGAGCGATCGCTTATCAGCAGCTCGCTGGCCAGGTTGATAATCTTGCGGCGCAGTTGACAGATTTCGGTTTGGGTAGGGGTGATCGCATTGCGATGGCGCTGCCGAATGGTCTGGAAATGATTTCCTCGTTTCTGGCCGCGTCAACGGTTGGTACCGCCGCGCCGCTCAACCCTTCATATACGCGAGATGAATTCAAATTCTATTTGGAAGACACAAGCGCGCGCGCGCTGATTCTGCCGAAAGATAATTCCGATGAGGCGAGAGCTGCTGCCACCGACGGCAAGATTTTGATCATCGATGCATCCATCGATGGCGACGGCCGCGTGCGATTCTCTGCTGACGGAAGGCTGAATGGCAATGCCGCCGCCACAACTACAAACGACGACATCGCGCTCATTCTTCACACCAGCGGCACCACCAGTCGGCCTAAACGCGTACCGCTCTCTCACGCAAATTTACTAACGTCGGCTCGCAATGTCGCCAACACTTATCAATTGACCGGCGAAGACGTTTCGCTCTGCGTCATGCCACTCTTTCATGTTCATGGTTTGGTGGCTTCGACGCTGGCAACATTCGCGACCGGAGGCACGGTCGTCGTCCCGCCGAAATTCAATCCGCTTTCGTTCTGGTCCGTAGTCAGAGAACATCGCGCTACGTGGTATTCAGCCGTTCCCACGATTCATCAAGTCCTTCTCTCAAGAGCAAGAGGCACGCGCCCCGCCGGCGCCGAACAACTGCGCTTCATTCGATCGTGCAGCGCTGCACTCGCGCCGCAGGTGATGAGTGAGCTCGAATCAACTTTTGGCGCGCCAGTGCTCGAGGCTTATGGAATGACCGAGGCCGCTCATCAAATGGCTTCGAATCCCCTGCCCCCATTCGAGCGCAAACCGGGATCTGTGGGGCCAGGGACTGCTGTCGAAATCGCGATCCTTGATGAGAAAGGGAACTTGTTGCCCGCGGGCACTGTGGGCGAAGTCTCAATCAAAGGCGCCAACGTGTTTAGCGGTTACGAAGGAAATGCTGAAGCAAATACGGAATCGTTTTCAAACGGCTGGTTTCGCACCGGCGATCAGGGAACGCTGGACGACGAGCGCTATTTGACGCTGGTTGGCCGTCTCAAGGAATTGATCAATCGCGGAGGCGAAAAAATTTCACCACGAGAGATTGACGAAGCTCTGTTGCGACATCCATCAGTTGCCGAAGCCTGCTGCTTTGGAATTCCTGATCGAGTCTATGGTGAAGGCGTCGCTGCGGCGGTTGTCCTTAAAGATGAAGCGACTGAGAAGGATTTGATCGCGCACTGTCGCGCGTCGCTCTCAGACTTCAAATGTCCGACAACGATTTACATTTTGGATTCAATTCCGCGAACGGCAACGGGCAAGATTCAAAGGCGTAATGTCGCGGCGGCTGTTACACAATCCAACGAAAGCGTTTAGCGGCAGGCTACCGCTTGCCGGTCGGGCGCTAGCCCGATTCTAAACGATCGAACAAATATGAGATTCGCGATCGTCGGCGCAGGCGCAATCGGGGCTTTTCTTGGTGCCATGCTGGCGCGGGCCGGCGAAGACGTTACGCTCGTCGCGCGCGGCGCACATCTCCGCGCGATGCAGGAGCATGGCGTGCGCGTGCGCGGCGAGATCGGAGAATTTCAAGTACCGGTAACCGCGACGGACGATCCCACAACCGTCGGCGAAGTTGATGTCGTCGTCTTAACGCTCAAGGCGCACAGTGTGCCGGCCATCGCGGCCAGCCTGAGTCCGATGATTGGCGCGCACACGTCCGTCCTCACTGCTCAGAATGGTTTTCCGTGGTGGTACTTCTACGCCCAGGGCGGCGAATGGGAAGGCACGCGATTGGAGAGCGTCGATCCCGGCGGCATAATTAGTCAAAGCATAGAACCGTCTCGAGTGATCGGCTGTGTCGTTTATCCGTCAACCTCGATTGTCGAGCCAGGCATCGTTTGGCATTTGGAAGGAACTCGATTCGCGATTGGCGAGCCCGACGGAGCGAAAAGCGAAAGATGTCGTCGCCTCGCCGACTCACTCATCAAAGCTGGCCTGCGATCTCCTGTCCGCACAAACATTCGACACGACATCTGGGTCAAGCTGATGGGCAACGTTGCATACAACCCGATTAGCGCGCTGACTCGCGCCACGCTCATCGAAATCGTTCAGTGCACCGAAACGCGCGCGCTCGCCGTTGCGATCATGAGCGAGGCTGAATCGGTCGCGAAGAAACTGGGAATTGAAATCGGCGTCTCGATCGAACAACGATTAAAAGGCGCAGAGGAAGTCGGTCATCACAAGACTTCCATGCTTCAGGATATCGAAGCTGGTAAGCCGACTGAGCTGGAAGCTATCGTCGGCGCCGTGATCGAACTCGGAGAGAAACTCGGGATCGCTTTACCAAACACAAAATCAGTTTATGCCTGCGTGAAGTTGCTGGAACAGCAAGCGCGGCATCATTAATCAGATCGAAAGGGTACGAACCGGCCAACCCTTGGTATTACGAAGTGCTTCTGACCGTTCTTCGCTCCGTCAGGAGCGAAATATTTATAGCAAAGCTACTCTTGAATAATTAATTTGCTCCTTTAGGAGCAACATCATCGGGGCGCTTGCTGCCACATTCCGCTCCTAAAGGAGCGTGGGTCATAAGGATTTCTGGCTGATGCTATAGACATCCGGCTCCTACGGAGCTAACCGGCGAAGCCAAATCGCGAGTCACTTTTCAATGAGCACGTCTCCGCAAACACTAACGACCAGACGTTGGCCCATCCTTTTGCCGTGCATCCTGGCGATGTTGGCGATCGCGAATCTTCAGTACGCCTGGACCTTCTTCACCACCGACATTACCAAGAGTCTGCATGCGCCGCTGGACGCGGTGCAATGGACGCTGACTTTTTTCATCATCGCGCAAACCGTTCTGTTTCCTATTAACGCGTATCTGATCGATCGGGTCGGGCCGCGTCTGATCGTTACGCTCGCGAGCATCCTCGTGGCTATCGGTTGGATTGGAGCCGGCCGCGTCAATTCTCTGCCCGCGCTTTATCTGGTCTACGCGATTGCCGGGATCGGCGCCGGCGCTGTTTACGGCGGCTGCGTAGGCGTCGCGATGAAGTGGTTCCCTGATCGACGAGGTCTCTGTGTCGGAGTCGTCGCTGGTTCGTATGGGTTCGGCACGGCGCTAACCATCCGCCCTATCGCTTATCTGATCGAGCACAACGGCTATCGCACCGCATTCATCGTCTTTGGCATTCTGCAAGGATTGGTCGTGCTCTTAGCTGCTCAATTCCTGCGCATGCCTCCGACGGGTTGGTTGCCTGCTGGCTGGGAAGCAATTAAAGCGAAAGTTAAAACTAAGGTGCAGCAGTCTGCGCGTGATTACACACCGGCTGAGATGGTGCGCAGCAAATCCTTTCACTTGCTTTATTTGATGATGACTTTGGTCACGGCCAGCGGGTTAATGCTGACCGCGCAACTGAAGCCGATCGGCGTGACCTACGGCTATGACAAGTATGCTCTCTTCGGCGGCTATACGGTGCTGACTCTGACGTCCTCACTGAATCAGGTTTTGAATGGCTCAGCGCGGCCGTTCTTTGGTTGGGTATCGGATCGAATAGGACGCTACGACACGATGGCCATCGTGTTTGTAATGGAAGCGATCACGATTACGATCCTGACGCTCGTGGTTGGACATCCGTTCTGGTTCATCGCGATTTCGGGTTTGATGTTTTTTGCCTGGGGCGATATTTATTCACTATTTCCCGCCGCGATCGCCGACATTTTTGGCAGCAAGCACGCGACCACCAATTACGGAATTCAATACACGGCGAAAGGCGTCGGCTCAATTCTCGGAGGCCCGGCCGCGGCATGGCTGATGGTTAAGGCCGGCTCGTGGACTCCGGTATTCTGGAGCGCGGTACTCTGCAACGTAATTGCCGCCGGGCTCGCCTTGCTCTGGCTTAAACCACGTGTGGCCCGCGTCCTGCGCGAGGAGACAGAACCACCTCCATCAAAGATACACGCGGCAATTAGCGAGCAAGTCGGAGTCGCGAAAGCGTCCGATTAGTTGTATTGACTCTCGTCAGCTTCGACACCAGAAAACAAAGCCGGACTTCTCATTCACACCCGGGTTCAGCCGGGTGATCGAGAGTGAGGGAGAAGCGGAAACCGTTTAAACGGTTTTCGGCCCCAGTTTGGCGCAGGTCACCTGGCTGAAGCCAGGTGACTGGAGATCAGCTACAGGGTTCGATAGCTCATACAGGCCATCGATTTGTGTGGCGACCTCGTCAAAACGTTTACCTACCTCGTTGCGAAACGGCAGAATCTTAGACTCCAGCTCCTCCCGAAGAAGCAACCGCAAGGCTCTCAGCTCGTCTTCTGTGAATGCCATTCGGCTCTGTTTACCACACCAGTTAGCCGTCGGGCAATAGAGTTCTCTTGATAAAAAGACGACAAAGTCGCGCATCTTATTACGACTCGGCAGAAACGCCAAAATTAATTTTCATAGACCGCTTCAGCAGCTGCGACACCGGCCGGACATTCGAACCTCTCTGCATTCAATGCTCGATGCAACGCGTCAAGCACCAGGACCACGTTCTCGCGCGTGCTGCCGGAACCCATCAAGCCAATTCGCCAGATGCGT
>DASWQK010000403.1:0-4655 GCA_036403735.1 Pyrinomonadaceae bacterium | reverse complement strand
TAACTCACCGTAAGTCTTGGGCACTTCCAGGGATACCACCAACAGCGTGATCGCGAAGCCGAAGACAGCATCACTCAGTCCTTCAGTGCGCGAGACTTCATGGCTACGCCAACGGAACTGATTGTTATCGCCGATGCCTTTTTCGATAAGCTTGTCGCGAATCATTTCGTTTGTTGAGCAACTGGACCGGCCGCCAGCGCGCCCTTTATGATCCGCTCAAGTTCTCCACCTGAAGTTGAACTATAACCGACGAATCTCTTTACCAGCTCGCCGTTGCGACCGAAGACGAACGCCTGCGGAATATTCTGATTATCGGTTAGATACTGATCGACCAATGCATCATCGGGAAATCCGAGCGGATACTCAATCCCAAACTCCTTCGCAAAACCGGGCACGTGAGCGCGATCGTTTTCACCCCCGACATTCAGACCGATCACTTGCAATCCGCTGGGGCCATAGTCTTTTTGCAATTGCACCAATCGCGGAGTTTCCGCCCGGCAAGGTTCGCACCAGGTGGCATAGAAATCCAGCACGACCACCTTGCCTTTGTAATCTGAAAGTTTGGCCGCGCGATTGTTGTCAACGGTCCAACCGGCAAGACCCGGTCGTTTCGCGCAGGCGCATACAAGCAAGAGCAGGCCGATTATTAGAAGTGGTGTGATGTCTAAACGCTTCATGACTTAAGATTCTTCGTCTTCATTATCGACATCTGATTGAGAATGCTGCGCCGGCATTTCTGCCGGATTTATTCTTTGCCCCGGCACGCGATACTCATCGCTGGTCCATTTATCGAAATCGATCAGCTTGCATCTTTCCGAACAAAACGGTCGCCACGGATTGTCCTTCCACTCGACCGGCTTTCCGCACGTCGGACATTTCGTCATTAACAAAAAGTAAGAAGGAAGAGGCCAAAAGTAAAGCGAGACCAGCCGGTCCGCATCGCCGCGGAGCGGTGAAATGTTTATAGCCCCGAGCCTTTTATTAGTCATCCGAGGGAGCAAAATCGACGATTTCGCTCCCTCGGAAATAGTTCTCCTTGACTCGTTTGCTATAAACATCTCGTGCCTACGGCACGAATCGTGAACTCATCTGCGGCTCCTGGCGTAGAATATAGTGCGCGATCCGGACGACTCGGGATTGCGCTACAAAACTCATGGCTGATTACAAAGAGAAGCTTGACGACCTGCATCGCGCTGCGAAACGAAAAGCGCGCGAGCTGGATGAAAAACTGGGCGTAAGCGGCATTGTGGAAGATGCTTCCCGTGTTGCTGGCGATGCGGCGCGCAAGGGCGCGCAAACGATTGCGAACGGTGCGGAGCAATTGCGCGCCGAAGCCGGAGCCTTCACTGACGATCCAAAACTTCGCGAGAACGCGCGGCGCGCGACAGACGAAGCCAGGCGTCATGCGAAAGACGCCGGCAAAGCAATTCGAGACGCGGCGACTGACGCAGGGAAAATTATTCGTGATGCGGCCGGACCGGCCGGCAAGAAAGCGGAAAAGGTGTTCGACGACGCGGCGAGCTATGTTGGCTCCGCGGCGAAGATGGCAGGCCAGGGAATGAAAGCAACCCGCGCCACCGCGGCCGCGACCGCCGGAGTCGTCAAAGCGAAAGATTGGATCAAAGAAAATCCGGGCAAAACAGCTGTCATAACTGCTTCACTGGTTCTCGGCATTCGCGCCGGCGCAGCGTTTCCGGGTTTGGATGTAGTCCTGCTCGGCACACATCCGCACTGGCTAACGCATTCGGCCTTACCCGTCTGGGGATTGAAAAAAGCGAGCGAGAAATTTGATGAGTATTTGAAGAAGCAGGAAGCGCGCATCGCCGCAGGCGAATTAGATGAAGCTGAGCGCGAGCGCGTCGAGTTTCAACAAAAGATGGCCAAGTACGTCGGCGCACCTCTGCTCGGCGCATTCAGTTGCGCGATGGGCGCTACGATGTTCGCGCAGATCATTAATCCGGTGGGCATCACCGGCGCGCCAATCAGTTGGATTCTCGGCAGCAATCCGTTTCTGGACGGCGTGTGGCTGTTCGCCAACGGCGTAATCTGTTTTCATCAGGGCTACAAATTTTTCATGATCGCGCTGGCGGATCAGGAAGAAGTGAATCGAGTGGTGCGAGAGATTAAAGGTCTATTGCCGGCAGCGTAATCCCATCACATTCAAACATCTTTCTGATAGACTCCGCGCGTGCCGCGAAGAAATATCGATGAGATCAGGGAAAAGATTCGTCTTGGCAAGTACGACATGACCTTACATGCTATGGAAGAAATGGCTGAGGACGGCCTGGATATTTTTGATTTCGAACAGTCGATTCTGAACGGTCAAATCTCGAGGAGTTGAAAAGGATGACCCAAGAGGAACAAAATACGTTATCGAAGGGCCTGCGATTGAGGAACAGATTTGCGTTGCCAGTGTTGGCCGTTTTACTGATTACCGCTACCTAATAATCGCTATTTACGCAACAACCGGTTCTGAGAACAAAGACTATGTATGATTACAAATGCGAGTACTGTGAAGGAACAGTTCGAGCCAAGAAAGTAAAGCGAGAGGCATTTAAGCATAAGAACGGCTTTGTTATCCTCGAAGACGTTGAGGTGGGAGTCTGCGATGCGTGTGGCAGTCGATATTACAACTCAGAGATTCTTCACACGGTTCACGACGTAGCCGCCGGTGTTAAGCCCTTTGAAAGAACCGAAGCAATTCCCGTCGCTCACATTTGAGCAAGAGCTGCTGATCACCAAAAGTGAATCGCGTCGTGCGCGAGATTAAAGGCTTATTGCCAGCGGCGTAACGCTCACCGCTTTCGTTTCTTCGCCGGCGCCCGTTTTGGTGTCTCGCGATGAATCTGATCCAACCACTTCAATTCCAATTCAATCTGCGCGACGACCAGTTTCAGCATCCACACCGCTTCGTGATAGGGATGGCCCACTTCTTTCAGCACATCTGCGAGCGTCGCCCGCTCTTCAACCAGTTTCTGCTCGAGATGTTCTCGCCGTCGTTTTAACTGCTGCGCGAACGCGCGCGGGCGCGCCTGCCAGGAAAGCGCCAGCCAGGTTTGAAAAGGCTCGTGCACTTTGGCGCTGGTCCAACGCGATGACTCGAGCGCATCGGCCAGCCGCTTCCGCCCTTCCTCAGTCGTCTGAAAAACGCGCCGCTCCGGTCCGGCTGATGACGCGGCATCCTCGGTGATGCGAATTAATCCCAGACTCGTCAGCTTGTCGAGCGAATAGTAAATCTGCGGACGCGACACTGCCGCCCAGTCGCGAATTTTTCGGTTCTCCAACGTGGCATTTGCTTCGTATCCGTGCATCGGCCGCTCTGCCAGCAGGCTGAGGATGACCAAATCCGGCGTAGTCAGCCGGGCTCCGCTCACCGCATCAGCATCGTCCGCTCGTAAAGATACTTTTCGCTTGACAGCTTTCTTCATGGCCGCTATTATATCGCTAGTCTAAATGAGACTAGACAAGAAATCAAGGGTAGCGGAGGCTGTATGAAGAAGAAATTCACGGTGGCTACGGGTCTGGTAATCATCCTGTTACTGGCGAGTTGGACTGCTATTCACGCGGCCCGGATACAAAAGGAAAGGACACTTATGGTCAACAAATCAACTCCAATTTTGCACGTCAAGAGCGTTGAGCCAGGCTTGAAGTTTTGGACCGAGCGCTTCGGTTTTCGCAAAACTGTCGAAGTTCCCGAGGGCGATCATCTCGGCTTTGTGGCGCTCGAAAACGATAAGGTCGAAATCATGTACCAAACTTACTCAGGCATGCAGGCGGACCCGGCAAATCCGCTGGCGAAGGCCGTCGAGCTGGGGCCGAGCTTTTTGTTTATGGAAGTCCCGGACATCAAAGCGGCTGAGCAGGCTTTGAAAGGCGCCGACATCGTGCAACCGATTCACGACACCTTCTACGGCTCAAAGGAGATTGTCGTCAAAGAACCGGGTGGACACTTTGTGATCTTTTCCCAGTTGCCCGCCCACTGAGGTTTTACGGACGTTAACGTGATGGAGTCAGTACCGGGAGCGGTAGCGACCGGGTCGCAGCTGAAGCAAGAATCGAGTTTGCCAGGATGTTACCCGGTCGCTATCGCTCCCGGTACTGACCTCATCCTCCAATCAAGACACTACCGGTTAGTGAGGTGAACTGACATCCGCGACCGAAACCTCTATAATTCCCGTTAGACAAATTCCCCTGAAACCCCTCGGATGTTTTTGAACGGAGCTACTGTCATGTCCGGCGAGTCGCTTGAACGTTACTTCCGCATGATTCGTGATGATCGCCAGAGCCGGCCTTCGGGCCGCTTATGGTGTCCCGCGGCAGACGTGTATCGCAGCAAAGATGGTTGGATCGTCAAAGTCGATCTCGCCGGAATCAAACCTGCCGATATAGAAATCACCCTCGACGACGATGTGTTGCGCATCAGCGGGTCGCGCCGCGATGGAACGTGCGGCGAAGGCGTGTCGCATTACCAGCTTGAAATTACTTATAGCCGATTTGAAAAAATGATTAAATTTCCTCGCTCGATCGAACATGCCGCAATCGAACGTGATTATCGCGACGGCCTCTTGATTGTGCGGCTGCGCGAAGAACAAGCGAAAGCCGCGCGAAGATAAAACGATCAGTCGCACATTTATTGTCATGGCAGAAACAAACTC
>DASWQK010000402.1:0-2284 GCA_036403735.1 Pyrinomonadaceae bacterium | reverse complement strand
TGATTATCGAATTGAGGAAGATCCAAACGCGACGCCGCAAGCAAAGGTGTTGAGAGTTGCGTGGCTGAGCGGGAAGTAATCCAAGAATAAATTTCGTTTAGAGGCGGGCTACCGCCCGCCTTTCTTCCGCCGAGGGCATGGCGGGCAGTAGCCCGCCTCTAAACAGTTCTCAGGTTTTTTGTAATCGCGACGCGATCACCTTCGCCGCCGTTGCGCCTGCCCCCACGGCTCCGGCGATGGTTGGCGCAAGTGGATTCGCCACGTCACCAATCGCGAAGACGTTTGTGACGCTCGTCTCTTGTCGCGAACTAACAATTACAAAGTTACGGTCGTCCAGATCCGTTTGACCGCGAACCAAATCGGTATTCGGTTCGAAACCGATTCTGATCAGCACGCCCTGCACGGCCATCTGAAAAGGCTTGATTGCCTGCGCGCGTTCGATCTCAACTGCTTCCACATGATCGCCGCCGATTATGCGACGCACGATCGATTCCGGAAATGCAGTGATGCAGTGATTGGTGTGCAACTGTTCCGTGAATTCACGGCGCGCGTGCATTTTCTTCCCGCGATGGACCAGCGTGACTGTGGGACAAACCTCGGCCAGCAGCAAAGCATTCTCAGCCGCGGCGTCTCCGCCGCCAATTATGCAAACATCTTTGCCGGCCAATCGCTCGCGATCCCGGGTTGCCGATTCAATGATGCCGCGACCGTCGAATTCAGTTTCTCCGGGAATGCCGAGCCGGCGACGACGCAATCCGGTGGCGATGATAATCGCGATCGATTGCAGCTCCTCACCACTTTTCAGCACAACGCGTTTCGCTTTCAAGTCGACGCTGTCGATCTCAACGTTGGTCCAGAGATCGAAATCACTGTCTGCGGTTTGTTCAATGAAGCGTTTGCGCAGCTCTTCACCATTGTTTGCATGAAGACCGAGGTAGTTGTCGATTGGATTGTGTACGAAAGAGAGCTGACCACCGACTGCTTCGTTTTGTTCGAGCACGAGCGTGTCGAGACCTAGCTCGTCACACCACCGCGCGGCGGAAAGGCCGGCGGGACCGGCGCCAATGATCAAGACATCGTTCATCGTGTAGCGCAAACTGTCAGTTTGCGATCTGCTTCCGCGCAAGCGAACGGCTCGAGCTACTCAATTCGGATCGGGCGGCTGATAAAGATTTGGAATTCCGGCAATCACCGCTTCCGGCAGCGGCTTCAACCTTAATTGCTCAATTAGAAACTGAATGCGATCGCGGCGCGCCTCAGCGTTGAGCGCGTGCTCGGCATCGTAAATCTTGAGTTGCTTCGGCTCACTAACGACGGCAGCGTAAAGATGCGCACGTTCGGCGTTTAGGAATTTTTCTCGCGCGCCGTACTGCAGCAAAATCACCGCTGGCGCAGCGTGCGAAACAAACTTGCCTTGATCGAGGTAACTATATTTCGCGAGGAAAGCATCGACTTTCTCAGGCCCCATCTTCTGTCTGAATTCCTGAAAATCCTTCGTGTTTTGCCAAACTTTGTCGGTCGTAGTTCCGGCCATCAGCACGAAGGCTTTAAAGCGACGATCAAGGCCACTCAGCAGCGCGCCCACTGCGGCGTTGCAGCTGTGGCCCACATACGCAACTCGGTTTGGATCCACGTCTCTGCGCGCGGTTAACAGATCGACTCCCCGCCGCATGTCGATTACCTGCTGAACGAACTCGGTGGCATTGCGTTCGTCGAAGGGATCTTTGATTGGCACATATCCGGGCCGCGACATGGGGTGGTCCGTCAAGAGCGAGACCACTCCGCTTTGTGCCAGCGCCACGGCTTCATCAAGAAACTCTCTCCGGTTACGCATCGAAGAGTTCTGCCAGCACCAGTGTCCCCAGATGACCGCGCCAAACGGACCCCGGCCTTTCGGCACGACGAGGTAGGCGGGCACCACACCGCTTTTCGGACTGTCGAAAGTGATGTCGTAAATTGTCGCGGTCGCGCGGCGTTGCACGCCAATTTCTTTGATGTTGAGCGGCGCTTTTTGATCGTAATCGAAGTGGCGAATGAGATCGGGATCTTGGGCGAACGATGCGTTGAAGTTAATCGCAAGAAAGCCAATCGCAAATAGAAATTGCAGCGCACGAAGGGACCTCATCAAAGCACCTCGATTCGGTTGAATGCAATTGACAATATCACATCGCAGTGCGACGCTGAATCGATCCACAAATCAATCCGCGAAAGGAGGTACACGATGCGTCTGACTGAGATGGTTTCGTGCTCTGGTTGAGCGGCCAAGCTCGCGCCTGGCGTCCTC
>DASWQK010000401.1:0-4935 GCA_036403735.1 Pyrinomonadaceae bacterium | reverse complement strand
CATCGTTGTTCCACGGTTTGGTCAGATACCGATAGACCAGGCCGGAGTTGATAGATTCAATCAGCGCGCCGATGTCCGTGTAACCGGTGAGCAGAATCTTGACCATCTGTGGCCGCACCTCAACCGCCTTCTTCATCAGCTCGATGCCAGTCATCTGCGGCATGCGCTGATCTGAAATCATTAGCGCGACATCGTGCTGTTGCAGAAGGGTCAGTGCTTCTGCGCCCGACTCTGCGGTGATCACCTGGTACTCCTGACGAAACAAGCGCAAAAGTGTTCGCAGGTTCGCCGGCTCATCGTCGACGATCATAATCTTGTAAGTCATATCCAGTTTTTTACCTCGCTATTCGATCTTTAATTTTCAAGAGCTTCGGTTTCTTCAATGTCAACGGGCAGAGTGATGGTAAATGTGGCGCCCTCTCCCGGAATGTTGCCGACGGCGATGGTCCCACGGTGTTTTTCGACGATGCCGTGAGAGATTGAAAGGCCCAGGCCAGTTCCCTCGCCTACGGGCTTGGTCGTGAAGAACGGATCGAAAATCTTTTTGAGATTCTCGGGAGAGATGCCTTTGCCGGAATCAGTGACCGAGACGCTGATGGTTTTTCCATTGCTCGAGGTCTGGATTCGCACGGCGCCGTAGTCGTCTCCGATGGCCTGCGCGGCGTTCACCAGCAAGTTCATCCATACCTGATTCAGTTGGGCCGCGTAACAATTGACCAGCGGCAGCTCGCCATAATTGCGATCTAAAGTTATCCGACCGGATTTGTAGTAACGCGACAGCAGTCGAACAGTAGCTTCGATTCCTTCGTTGAGATCGACCTGCTTGATCTCTGATTCGTCCAGGCGCGAAAAGAGGCGCAGGTTCTGCACGACGTCGCGGATGCGTTCGGCGCCCAGATGGCAATCGGACAAAATGGACCCCAGATCCTCGACGATGTTGTCATAGTCAATTTCGGTTTTTATTTCAGCCATGCGATCCGCGTCCTGATTTGGCAAGGTCATCTCATCGTAAGCGAATAAGCATCTCTTTAGCCGTTCAACATACTGCCGCAGCACATCGACATTGCTGTAGATAAAGCCGGCGGGATTGTTCAGCTCGTGCGCCACGCCCGCCGCCAGCAATCCGAGCGAGGCCATCTTCGCTGATTGCACCATCTGCGCCTGGAGCCGCACGAGTTCACCCTTCTGTTGGGCCAATTCCGCATGTCGGAGTTCCAGATCTTTTTTGTAGCGGCGCGCATTGCGCAATAACAGGCGTCGCTCCAATGCTCGTTCGATCGAAAACGCCAGCACGTCGAGCTCACAGGGCTTAATCAAATAATCGGAAGCGCCGACGCGAATCGCATCGATGACCCGTTGAGTGCGATCGACTCCGGAAATCATGATCACGGCTGTCTCGGGATAGCGCTCGACAATCTTGCGGAGCAGCTCGATGCCGCCCAGGCCGGGCATCTGCATGTCCGACAGGACCAATGCGTACGGTTCCCGCGCCAGCATGTCGAGCGCCTCCTGCGCATCGCCAGCCGTCTCGCATGTGTAAGTCTCTTCGAGATAGGCGGCAAAGAGATTTCGCACTGGCTCTTCATCATCAACGATCAGCAGCCGTCGATCGTGATCTTCGGCGTACTCGAGATCGGGCGAATGATTCAGGAGCGATCCATAGTCTGAAGTTGTCACTGGTAATGAATCTGTCATCGAATTTTGAGTTATGAAATCAGGCTGCGCGCCGGACTTCGGCGCGGCCCGCCGAATTGAGTGCCAGGCGTATAATGCGATGCAATTGCTCAGCGGTGAAAGGTTTTGGTAGCAGGGCGATCGCCCCGGCGGCAAAGCATTCCGCGACAGTTTTCGCCTCGCCTTCGCCGCTGATGAGTACGACCGGAATGCGCATCAAACGTTTTTCGGTTTTCATGTACTTGACGATGTCGACGCCGTGGAGATGCGGCATCGCCATATTGAAAATCGCGACGTGAAAATCCGCGTCGGCTTTCAACACGCGAAAGGCCTCGCGGCCATCGCTAACAGAAACGATGCGATAGCCTTCGCGGCCATTTAGTGACCTCAGCAGTTCGCTCGTCATCGCATCCTGATCCGCCACCAGAACGCGCGCGCCGGCCATCGCGTTTGACAGCGAATTTTCCACCAACGACAAATTGCGAGTCAGGTTCGGAAATTGATCGTTCGCGAGGCCGCGTCTGATTTGTGATTGCTTCACTTAATTCTCCGTTTGAATTTGAAAACACCGGATTGACCGGCATCGAGGCTGGTTACGATATCCGTGAGCCAGCTTGAGCCTTCGCGATCGCCAATAATGCGGCCGCCGTGATTATCAGAAGCACCGACGATGTGGTCCGTCGTAGCGCCCCAACTATTTGGCGCGGCAAATCCGTTCTCGCTAATGACGACGTCGTACGCAGTCAGCAGCGAATTCCCGTTTCCGTCGGCGCTCGAGATATTTGTAAAGGTAATGGTGATTTCGATTTCGCTGCCGGACGCGGCCGTCTCGATCGTTTGGGCCCCGCCAGTGAGTTTCGTCGTCGCCTCGACCCGAATAAACCCGGCGTACAGGCGATCGATCGTCGCGTTTGTCACCGTCGGATCGATCGTTGAAGTAGCGCGAATAACTGTGTCATAGGCGGTCAAAATCTTGAGACCAGCCGGCGCCGTGACTCGTACCAGGAAAGCGCTCGATGCGCGATACGCAATCGGGAGAGTAATGCTGTAGCTCGACGAATCGATCGCCGTGTAATGGTCGCCAAAGTCGGAGCTGATTTCGACGCGAAAGTCTGCCGGGATCGAAGGAGCAGTTATTATGAACGCGTCGTCAGTTGGTCCAACGTTTTCGACGGTGTTCCTGAATATCTTCACAGCCGGCGACGTGGACAATCCATTGCTGGAGGCCGCGATGCCGCCGTCGATACTAAGATTGGTGAAATCGTCGTCGCGTCCAGTTGGTCCTTCCGCAGCCGGCGATCCCAACGGACCCAGCAGGACCCCGGCGGAAGTTGAAATGCAGGATCCCGCTGACCCGAGCGCGTTGGCGTTGATGCCTGACACAGTAATGGTTAGCGTCGCGATCACGACTGCCGAAAAATATTTTCTGAAAGGGCTCATGTTTTTTCTCGCGGAAGAATGAAGGGTCGATTTGAGGAAATGAGGAGCAGAACCAATTACTGTCGTCCGCCGACGCGGCGTGTCCGTTGATTCGGTGAATTACTAATCGCGGGCTGCGTAGGGTGGCTGGGAAGCGTCATTACCGTTCGCTTTATCTTGCTTTCTACTGGCTTGCGTTGATCCCCCCAAACGGGTTTGGTGGAATTAACCTTCGTTGAAGATGCGTCGTTAACAACTTCTGCATCGGCCTCTTCTTCATCCGTATCTGTATCAGTATCGGCAACTGAGGTGACGGGATTCGCGGGCCGTTTCGAGGCAATATCAATGTTGCCGGACACTCCGAGTCGACTGTTCAAGTCACGATAGATGCGGCCGGCGACCGCAGCGGGAAAATGATTGCGGCCATCGGCGCCGCGCGCGATTACTGCAATTGCGATTTGCGGATCATTCAGCGGCGCATAAGAAGTGAACAAACCGACCCAGGTTCCATGATCGATGCAGGTGCCGGTCTTGCCTGCAACTGTCGCTTGCGGGTCGAAGGCGCGTTTGCCGGATCCATAACTTACCGAACCGATCATTCCGGGAATCATTTGCTGAAACGAATCTGAATCGATATTGACGATCCGGCGGACCTTCGCGGTCGATCGCTTTTCGTCCTGCGCGGTGCGGGCGAAAAACGGAGTGACTAACTTGCCGCCGTTGGCCATCGTCGATACAAGTGTCGCCAGTTGCAGCGCGGTGACTTTGAAATCATCGCCATGCGACGACATGTGATTCACAGCAAACCCGGTCTTTGATATTGGCACTCGGCCCGCGGATTCGTTGCGAGCATTGATGCCGGTCTTTTCGCCCAGGCCCATCAGCCGCGCGTAAGAAATCATCTTCGAGAATCCAACCTGTCCTCCGACCTGCTGAAAGTATTCGTTTTTCGAATAGGCCAAAGCGTGAGTTAGATCGATGCGATTTGAATCAGAGATTCCTTTGGTGTTCGACGGATCGATCACTCTTTCATTCAGTCCGGCAAGTCCGGTCACCAGTTTGATCGTCGAACAAGGCTTGAATCCTTCGCTCAGTGCCCATTGTTGATTGACAATCGAATAGACGCGGCCGGTTTTTGGATTCATCACCACCACCGTGCCGGCGTGATCGCCAAGCGCATTTACCGCAATGCGCCGAATCTCAGGATCTTCTGCGCTGACGTCGTCCTTCGCGATCATCGCTTGAACTTGCTTGCGCATGGCTTCTTCGGCGGCTCGCTCGCGCGCGGCGGCTGCCAGTCGCGCTGCTTCGGCGCGGCGACGAGCCTCAGCCCGCCGGCGATCGGCGCGAGTTGAATTGTTTGACTGTCGTCTTTTTTCAACCGGCTTATGTCGATCTGGTTTCGCCGGATGACGGTTGGCTGCGGCTTGAAGCGGGGCGATCAACATCGCCAATGAGAGGGCGACGAGAGATACGGTTCGATTTAATTTGTGGATCACTTTCATCGGAAGGCCTTTCTTTTTCTTCTTGCGGGAGCGCTTCGGTTGTGCGAAGCGAATAGCGGCAAGTCTGAACGGGTGACGAGGAACGCCGTGGCATTTCGCCATTCCTGGGGGCTAAATCGGCGCTTTTCGGGCGCCGATGATAGGTAGCGCACTTTACATGCCACGCGGCGAGGAGCACTACGTTAGAACTGAACCCCTCGACGAAGACATCTTGCGCGAGACGCATTCCGGCATTACAATCCGCCCACTAGAGGCGCTTCGCGTTATCCGTCTTTTCGGGCAGCATCGCCCCGACTTCTCTGCTGCCCGCCGCCGATCGGCCTCTTGCGAATACGAG
>DASWQK010000400.1:0-1937 GCA_036403735.1 Pyrinomonadaceae bacterium | reverse complement strand
GTCGACGTTTCGGTACGGACGGCTGCTCAAATGATGAAGACCATTCGAAACCCCCCGGTTGTTCTGCTGATCGCTCTTTTTGTTGCTCTCCTCGGTCAGGCACAACAGTCAGAAAAAGACCTCGAGAGAAGTCGCGAAAATGGATTGAAGATGCTCAAGGTTGTAAAGCAGCAAATTAAGGAGAATTACTACGATCCCAATTTTCACGGCGTTGATCTTGAAGCGCGCTTCGCTCTTGCCGAGGATAAGATCAAAGAAGCCAGCTCTGATGGACAGGTAATTGGCGTCATCGCCCAAGCAGTGCTCGACCTCAATGATTCGCATACCTTGCTGGTGCCGCCCTTAAAAGGTGCAGTCGTGGTGTACGGTTGGCGCATGAAAATGATCGGAGACGCCTGTTACGTTACCGCGGTTATGCGGGGAAGCGATGCCGAGTCGAAAGGGCTGCGTGCCGGGGATCGCATTCTGGCCCTCAACGGCTTCGAACCAACGCGTGATTCTCTATGGAAGATGAAATACTACTTCTACGAGCTTCGACCACAATCACGCGTTCGCGTTACGGCCCAAACACCTGAGGGCCAACGACGAGAATTGGAAATACTTACCAAGCTTGAGAAGAAGCGGTTTGAAGTAATGTCAGGCCTAGTCGTATCAACCAATACCGTGGGCCCGGAACTCGGATCGGAAACGTCGACGAAGGTAAGCTATGAAGAATTTGGCGACTTAGTAATTTCACGTCTGTCCGAGTTCGAGCTGGAAAACGGTGAATTAGACAAAATGATGAAGCGAATAAATTCTTACAAGACCTTGATTCTAGACCTGCGGGGAAATCCCGGCGGGGAGACAGCGACACTTGCACGTTTCATCAGTTACTTTTTCGATCATGAGATAAAAATCGCAGACTTCAAAATGCGGAAGGAAACGAAGGAGATTCGGGTTAAGCCTCGGAAGTCGAATAATTTTACGGGTAACCTGGTCGTATTGGTGGATAGCGAGTCAACATCAGCTTCGGAAGTTTTTGCGCGCGTCATGCAAATCGAGAAACGTGGAAAGATTATTGGCGACCATAGCGGGGGCATGGTTATGCAAGCCCTACAGTTCGATTACGAGCTGGAGGCATCAGGCAATCCTGTCCTTTACGGCTTGGAGATTACAAACGCAAATCTAGTCATGACTGACGGAAAGAGCTTGGAATGGGTTGGCGTCACTCCAGATAAGCTAATTCTACCAACAGCAGACGACATCAGATCTCATCGCGATCCAGTACTTTCGTATGCCGTATCACTGGCGGGCGTACAACTTGATCCTGAGAAAGCGGGCGCCCTTTTTCCTCCAAAAGAATCGAAAGGGAGGCACTAACTCGTCAATCGATGAAGCGATGCTTCTCGCGATAGCGATGCAAAAGCTCTTCGAGGAATCCTTCGTAGGTGAACGTTGCCAGATCGTATTGCGGGCGCAGCTTGAAAAGAATTGGCATCGCGACGCGCCAGGCCATCCATTGTCGTGGATAGTCTCTTAACTCCCATCGCCTGCGCAGAAAACTCTCAACCACGGCGATTTCCTGTTCGGTGAGGCTGTTTAAGTCGGCGGTGAATGGAACCGGCGCGAATGTTCGTCGCAGGGCGGCATCGGAAACCGGCGAAGCAAAAACTTCGGCGAACTCGGGCGCCTCGGCCTCGCGCTCGCGCACGACCACGGTGCCGGCGACCAGATCGCCGACGCGCTGATCTCGAGTAGACGCAAAAACAGAAATCAAGCCAATTGAATAGAAGGGTGGAAAAATAATATCCACGACTCGCAGCAGGTTGCGAATCATCGCCTCGAAAAAAGAGATCGGCCGTCCGTCCTCGCGGATGACGCGCAGCTTCAGCCATCGCTTGCCGGGTGTCTGCCCGCGCCAAACCCATTCGAAAACAGCGAAATAACCATTGATGACC
>DASWQK010000399.1:0-4058 GCA_036403735.1 Pyrinomonadaceae bacterium | reverse complement strand
GACGGTGTGTCCACGCGCAGTGAATTCAGGAATCAGTGCGTGAAAGAACGGCACATGCGGAGAGTTGGCGAGATCGATCCAGATATGCATCGATATAGAGAGGCAAGTTGATGGGCCACAGATTCACACAGATAAACACAGATAAGTTTGAATGAATTTAAATAAATCTGTGTTCATCTGTGTAAATCTGTGGCCGATCAATCAGCTCGCAGCGACGACCGGATTCCGCAGCGTGCCGAGTTTTTCGATCTTCACTTCAAAGACGTCACCGTCTTTCAGCAGCACTGGCGGTTTGCGAAAAATCCCGACGCCGTCTGGCGTGCCGGTGGCAATGACGTCACCGGGTTCCAGCGTAATGCCCTGCGACAAATAAGAAACCAGGTAAGCAACCTTGAAAATCATCTTCGAGGTGTTTGACGACTGCATCACCTGGCCGTTTAGCACGCCTTCGATCTTCAATGCTTGCACGTCCTCAATTTCATCACGCGTGGTGATGAATGGGCCAAGCGGCGCAAAGGTGTCCAGGCTCTTGCCGCGCGTCCACTGGCCGTCGCCGAATTGCAGGTCGCGCGCGCTGACATCGTCGATGAGCGAGTAACCAAAAATATGATCGAGCGCAGCGGCTTCGCTCACGCGTTTGGCAGTCTGGCCAATCACTACTGCCAGCTCAGCTTCGTAATCGACTTTCTCACTGATTGACGGCAGCACGATTGGCGCGTTGTGCGCATTCAAGGTGTTCGGAAGTTTGTTGAAGAGCAGCGGCGCTTTCGGAAGATCGGCGCCGCCTTCAGCCGCGTGATCCGCATAGTTGCGACCGATGGCCAGAATCTTAGTGGGATTCACCGCCGGGAGAAATTCGATTGCGTCGAGCGAGTAGCCGACTGTTTCTCCGCTACCGGATCGCGACTGAGAACCATCCAGCAGGGAGGCGATTTCTTTTGCTCCTGATGGACCACGCTGAATGACGCCCAATGTGCTGTTGACTTGTAACAGCCAGTCAGCGGGTGCACCGCCGGCGCTCTTAATCGTCCGCGCTAGTTCGGCAACGTCGCAAACCACATCGTCGCCTATTAACAGACCGAGTCTTTGCTGATCAGAATTTGCAGATTTGAATTGGCAGAGTTTCATAGAGTGTTTCTGTCAGAAGCCCGACCGTCAGGGAGGGCCTCGATTGGAATGTTGCCCTCCCTAACGGTCGGGCTTCTGATACTGAATGTTCACTGGACGCGCTCCGCTCCATCGGCCGCCGAACAAATATAGACTCCCGATGTTTTGCCTGTCGCTTGAATGTAGCTGTTCCGGATCGTTTGTGTGAATTCGCCGACCGCTTCAACCGCGACCAGATTGATCGTACAACCGCCAAAGCCGCCGCCAGTCATGCGCGCGCCAAAAACACCTTTGATTGGCTTTGCGAGATCAACCATCACATCAAGCTCCTGGCAACTGACTTCGTAATCGTGGCGCAGACTGTGGTGAGATTCGTACATCAGCTTCCCGAATGTTTTCAAATCTCGATCGCGCAAAGCGTCGGTGGCCTTCAGCACGCGATCATTCTCAGTTGTCACGTGCAGACAGCGCTTGAAAATCACTTCGCCGAGCTCAGCTCTAAATCTTTCGACATCGTCCGGAGTAACATCGCGCAACGATGTTATGTTTGGCAGATGTTGCGACAGAATTCGCACTCCCTCTTCACACTGTTCGCGGCGCGCATTGTACTCGCTTGAGGCCAACTCGTGCTTGACCATCGTATTGCAAACGACCAGCTTCACATCATCCGGTACCGGCAGCGCGCGCGATTTGAGCGATCGACAGTCGAGCATTACAGCGTGATCTGCTTTGCCAAAGCAAGCGATAAATTGATCCATCAGCCCGGTGCGCGCGCCAACGAATTCGTTTTCGGCCCTTTGACAGATTTTCGCCAGTTCCAGCCGGTCAATCTTCAACCCGGAAATATCCAACAAGGCCAGTCCCGTGGCAACTTCGATCGCCGCCGACGAGCTGAGGCCGGAACCGAGCGGCACCTCGCCATGAACAAAGAGATTGGCGCCGCAAATGTCATGGCCCGCTTCTTTGAGCTTAATCGCGACGCCGAGCGGATAATCGCTCCAATGCCCTCGACCATGCGCGGCGGGATTCGCGAGATCGATCTCTGGATCTTCTTCAAAGATGTCGGAATGAATCTTAACGACCGAATCGTCCCGCGTCGTGACTGCGACCCAGGTTGAAAAATTGATCGCGGCCGGCATCACAAACCCTTCGTTGTAGTCGGTGTGCTCCCCGACCACGTTGACACGGCCGGGTGCACGATAGATTCGCGGCTGGCCGCCGTAGAGTTTTTGGAATGCCGCGGTTAGTTGTTGAAGGCTGCTCACTGTTTCCTGACGGTTCTCCCTTCTCCTTCTGGGAGAAGGGGCGGGGATGAGAGTTTACGGCGGCCAGACCCTCACCCCTGCCCCTCTCCCAGAGGGAGAGGGGAATTTCAATAACGGCGCGCGACCCAGAAGTCGCTTTTGGAGATCAAATTTTCGAAGGAACGAGGAAATCTTACAGGGATCAATCACTTCACACCAAACTTGCCACTTGCCGGAAGGAAAGTAGTCGTTGAAGACAGGTGTCAGAGTACCAACTTTAGTTGGGATGTTCGCTCCAAAGCCCGACTGAAGTCGGTACTCTGACACCTGTGGATTAGGGACGAGATAGCAAAGGCGACCTCAGTTAAAAGTCGCCTGGACCATTTTGAGCTTGTTCGGGAGGAGCCTTTGGATCGTAAGGAGTAGCGATGTATTTCTTGGCAATCGATTGCGCGTTGTCATAATCGCTGCCGGCGTTTACCGCCTTTTGGTATTCGTTCACCGCCTTGCCGCGATCGCCTTTGGCATCGTAGGCATTGCCGCGCTTAATGCGCGCCCACGTATCAATCCATGCCGGCTTGCTGCTGGCCGCGTCAAGCGCCGCCTGAAAATTGTCCAGCGCCAGCTGCCAGTTCTTCTGTTCGAAATAGACCTGGCCAAGATTGTAATAAACCCAGGCGTTGTTGCGATCGAGTTTTAGCGCCCCTTCCAGTTGCTGCTGCGCTTCGGCGTACTGACCTTCCTTGAACAATTCGATGCCGCGACGTGCCACGATCGAGATCTTCAGATCGTCGGACATGCGCAGAATCTTGTCGCTGGGATCGACTTCAGCGCTGATCGGCTGACCGTTCGATTCAAAATCAAAGTCTTCGCTCTTGCCGCCGAGATACAGCGTCTTTGTCTGCGAATCGCCTTCGGAATGCAACGTCACATCGACCGGCATTTGAAGGTTGTCAAAGTTTTGCCGGACCGTGCCGCGCGTGCGGAACTTGCCGGCGCGCGTGCGGATGATTTGATAATCGACGCTGAATTCCGGCACGCCTGTGCCTTCGACCCACTGCGCAAAAAAGTAGCGCATGTTCTTGCCCGCAACCTGCGACGTGAGCCGTTCGAAATCGTCAATCGAGGCGCTCTTGTTGCGATACTGCTCGAGGAACTTGCGGAGCAGTTGAGTGAACTGTTGCTTGCCCATGGTCTCGCGCAACATGCGAAAGACCATCGCGCCTTTATAAAAAACGATTGACTGATAGGCCGCTGATTGATCGTCCAGGGCGGATGGCGCCCGGACGATCGACGACGTCTGTTCGAACGTCAGGGCGCGCTCCTGCTCTTCGCGCTGGGTCGCGTCAAGTTGCGCACCGGAGAGCTTCGATTCGCGTAACGCGAAAGCACTCCACTCCGCCAGTCCCTGCGACACCCAGGCGTCGTCGAATGTTTTCAAGCCAACCGACTGGCCCCACCATTGATAAGCAACTTCACGCTGCAGTCGTTCTTCGGACGACGCTCGCGAGCTGTCGAAAAATTTCGAAGCCAGAAAAAGCATGCCCGGTCCCGAGTAAGCATCCATCGTCTCATCATCTGTTTGCGCAATGACAAGACGATGACCGAATGCCGGGTCGCCGTACTCGTTCGTATAAAATTCGAGCGCATGGCCCATCAACTCGCCAAAATTCGTGATCCGATTTTCGCTGCCGGGCTTAACGAAAA
>DASWQK010000398.1:0-2001 GCA_036403735.1 Pyrinomonadaceae bacterium | reverse complement strand
AACGTGCTTTCGCTTGGTCAGATAAAGGGCGTAAACAAGTACGTGGAAGAAACCGGCGGCGAAGTTCTGGGCGCAGACAAAAAGGAAGTCGACGCAAAGTTGAGTGAAGTAATAGATCGTCTACGCGCTCGTTACGCGATCGGTTTCCGGCCGAGCAATTCGACTGAGGAAGGCAAGTTCCATCCGGTGACGATAAAAATATCGCAGACCACCAGGCGAAAAGAGAAACCGATCGTGTTGACTAAGCGTGGATACTATCTGCGACGGCGAAAAGACTGAAGTGATAGGTCAACTCAAATGATGAAACCTCATCGAGGAGCGGTAATTCTGGCATTCGGTATTCTTGGCCTCGTCGTCTGCCAACTGTTTGGCGTGGCGGCGTGGGTCATGGGCGACAATGATTTAAAAGAAATGCGACGTGGTTACATGGATCCGGGTGGCCGCGATTTAACTCAGACGGGTCGGATTCTGGGAATGGTCGCGACGGCCCTAATGGCGATCCCGCTTATCTTTGGAATCCTGATTTTAATCTTTTCGATTTTTGCAAGAAACGGTTAGTCAGTGTGATGTGCTGATTGTGTCATGTTGTTGATTTCTCATTCACACCTCGCTTCAGTCAGCGAGGTGACAGTACGCAGCGTGATTTCTGGTAGCCGTTTCAACGGCTTGTTAATTGGGAAACCGTTAAAACGGTTAGCTAATTCAAAGACCGGAGAACACCGCGCTGAAGCGAGGCGTGAATAAGACCGTCGAGTTTCCGGCACGGGATTCACACAACCCAATACCGTCTTCACATTGATGCGATATTGCAAGGTAGACAGCGCGAGGTTCTTCTAAATCTTGTACGTCGATCGCGAGATGGCTTTGGAAAGTCTACTTAATTGGTCAATCATGCCTCAGCGCCCGCACCGGATCGATCCGCGCGGCGCGCGCCGCCGGATACAATGCTGCCAGCACTGAAACACCCAGCGCGAACAGGATCGCTCCCATCCATAGCCACGCCGGCAAGTGAAAGAAATCTACGAACGACGCGCCCTGCGGTTTCAGTATGAAACGGTACGCCAAACGATTCGCTACGGCATCGATTCCCCAGGCCGCCAACGAGCCGATCACTCCGCCAGTGAAACCTATGACCGCCGCTTCGAAAAAGAAGATCAGTTTGATTTCACGATCTTCCGCGCCAATCGCTTTCATGATCCCAATCTCGCGCGTGCGTTCGAGGATGGACATGATCATTGTGTTGGCGATGCCGAAGCTCGCGACTAATAATGAGATTCCGCCTAACAACCCGAGCACCGAGTTGATGATCAGAAACACTGTGCGAATTTGATCCAACTGATCGACGATCGAGAAGCTTCCCAGGCCAAGCTCCGTTAGCCGTTTCCGCACGTCAGTCAGGACGACGGGATCATTAACGCGCACCAGGGCTGAAAAGTAACCGGGGGATTGCTCTTCACCGATAGCACCGTTCTCTCGCGCCAGCGCCATGATTATGCGGGCTTGTTCGCCCAGATGTTCATTGGCCCACTGACGCGCGGCCGGCAGCGGAACATAAATATCCGCGGTCGGCATCAGCCCCCGCGAGGGGCCGGGACGCCCATCTTGTTTCGGCTCCGCGAGCACGCCAACAATACGAAACGTGCGCGCGACCACGACCGAGCCTTTTGGTTTGGTCTCTTGATCTTCTTCTCCGAGTGGCAAGCCGAAAAAGCTTTCTGATTCATTGCCGGCTTCCTGCTTCTCCTTTTCGCTCGGTGGCGCAAGAAATTCGAGTGTCTTTCCGATAGCTTCGGCAGGCGATGCGTAACCGGAGATTCGCACCGTCTCTTCGCTGATGACAGCTTCGTCGCTGTTGGTCGCGGAAATCATCTGACCCGCGGCAAACTCCTTGAACCGAGATGAAGCGTTCGGCACACTGGCGCCTCCGACCTGATGACCAAACACTTTACCGTTCAAGCGGCACTCAACTGTGAAGCCGATGAAGGGCTCGACGTATGACAC
>DASWQK010000397.1:0-4944 GCA_036403735.1 Pyrinomonadaceae bacterium | reverse complement strand
GCCCTTCTTCTGAAGCCAGGAGCAGCGCCAGTGCGGCCACTTCTTCCGCTGTCACCAGCCGATTCTGTGGACTCATCTTCTTAATTCTGGTCAACGCGTCTTCGGCCGACTTGCCGGTTTTCGCGACGATGTTCTCAATGCCGCGCGAGGTCATTTCAGTATCAACATAGCCGGGACAAATTGCATTCACGGTAATTCCCTGCGCCGCCACTTCCAACGCGAGCGATCGCGTCAATCCCAATACCCCATGTTTTGACGCAGCGTAAGCAGAGACATAAGGCGCGCCCGTCTTGCCGGCGATCGAAGCGATATTAATAATTCGGCCCCATCCACCTTCAACCATCTCCGGCAACGCCGCGTGAGTACAACGAAATGTGCCACCCAAATTCGTGTTCAGGTGACGCTCCCACATCAGCTCGTCACTCTTGATGAACAGTTCAGATTCGGCAATGCCGGCGTTATTCACCAGGATGTCCGGTCCGCGCCCGAAGTGTGCCCGAGCCCGTTCGAAAGCGTCGTTCACCCAACCAGTATTTCGCACGTCGCATTCAAGTGCCAGACTGTCTACCCCAAACTGGTCGGCAACTTCCTTTGCGACTGCTTCGACCTGCACGCGTGTACGCGCGGTTACCGCTACCGCAGCACCTTCGCGGGCGAATGCGATAGCAATCGCGCGACCTATGCCGCGACCACCGCCGGTGATGAATGCGAGCTTGTTCTTAAGCTTCATAAACAACAAATTTGGAGTGCGGCGACTTGTCGCCGCTTTGGTTCTCACGCGTGGATAATCGGAAAGCGCCGTCAAGCCGGCGCACTCCAAAATTATTTTCCGGTAAATTTCGGGGGCCGCTTTTCTAAAAACGCGCGCACGCCTTCGCGTCCGTCTTCGGATTCGAAGCAACGCAGTTGCGCCTCAACTTCGTATTGAAGCATCTGCTCCAGCGAGTCGTGTTCACCGGCATAGACCGCATGTTTGGCCGCCGCGATCGACACCGCCGGCCCATCACGCAGACGTTCGGCAAGTTTGCGGGTCTCGACGGCCAACTCTTCGGGGAAAACGACGCGATTGATTATGCCAAGCCGCAACGCGGTGCTCGCGTCGATTGCATCACCTAAAAAGAAAAGTTCACACGCGATGTTCGAAGGGACCATTCGCGGCAGAAAGTAACTGCCGCCCCAATCAGGATGAAAGCCGAGCTTGACGAAGGATTGGCTGAAAGTCGCAGTTGACGAAGCAATTCTCAAATCACAGGCGAGGGCGAGATTGAAGCCGGCGCCCGCGCACGCGCCTTCGATTGACGCGATTACCGGTTTAGTCATCTGCCTGATCGTGAGCACCACGCGCCGCGCCGCCCCGAGCAAACGCGCAAATTCTTCCGCGTCACCTCGTTCAACTAATTCCGCCATGAAGTGCACGTCGCCGCCGGCGCAGAATGCGCGCCCCTCGCCCGCGAGCACCACGACCCGTATGTGTGGATCGCTGCCGGCTTCTTCCAACGCCTCAGCCAGATCGCGTCGCATATGTCCGGCCAGGGCATTCAGACGTTCAGGCCGGTTCAGCGTGATCGTGACGATGCCGCCGTCTTCAGTGATTTTGATTAGTTCGTCTGACATGAATTTGGAGTTCCGCCTTTAGGCGGCGATTGTGTCGATAGGCCGCCTGAAGGCGGAACTCCGAACCTCATTTCCCTCTAAACTCCGCTTTCCGTTTATTCACGTACGCGTCCAGCCCTTCCTTCGCATCTTCCGATTGAAACAGTTGCTGCTGCAATTCGCGTTCGAGCGCCAGCGCTGACTCAAACGGTATCTCAGCGCCCGTCTGCACCGCGCGTTTGATGCGGCCGACCGCGCGCGGAGCCTTGTTCGGAGTCGTAAACTGGCGCGCGTATTCCGTTACCTGCTTCATGAAATCCGTCCCGTCACTTGCGCCGAGAATTTGGTTTACCAGCCCAAGCGCTTCGCCTTTTTCGAAATCGAATAATTGGCCCAGCGCCATCAGCTCGATTGCTTTCGATTTGCCAACGATGCGCGCCAGACGTTGCGTGCCGCCGGTTCCCGGCAGCACCCCCAGCGAGACTTCCGGCAAACCCATCTTGCCGGCGTTGCGGCGCGCTACCCGCAGGTCGGCAGCCATCGCGACTTCCAACCCGCCGCCCACACAGTGTCCGTTGATAGCCGCGATCACGAGCTTTGGTGTTTGCTCAAGTCGCGCCAGAGTTTCGTTCGCGTGCAGACAAAAATAATATTTGAACTCAGGCGTGACGTCAGAGAGCATTTGAATATTCGCGCCGGCGCAGAAGAATTTCTCGCCGCTGCCGGTGATCACAATCACCTGCACCACTTCATCCATCCGCGCCTTGAGAATGCACGCGTCAAGATGCTGCATCATCTCGTATGAATAAGTGTTAGCGGGCGGATCGTTGAGCGTCAACACGGCGATTGACTGCGCGACCGCGTACTCGATCAGGTTTCGTTCGGTCATATAAAAGAGAGTTTGTGTCAGAACCCGGAGCGGTAGCGACCGGATCGCAAGTCAAGATTGAGTAGTGATCCCGTCGCTACCGCTCCGGGTTCTGACCCATCACGCTGTGCGCCAGACGTTTACATTCCCACTCCTTCGCGATTTCGTCAAAGCGAACTGCTCGACTTCGGAAGTGAGAAAGCCGCGCAAAAACAGATTGGTAATATTATCGACGAGTTGATTTACCGACAACTTGCCTGACGGGTCGTACCAGTTGTAGATCCAATTCATCATGCCGAACAGCGCATAGGTCGCCACCGTCAAATCAATGCGCGCCTTCGCAGGCTGCGACTCCTGAATCTCGCGCAAAATCTTTCGGGCGAGTCTGGCGTACTTTTCCTTCTTGGTCGAAACGTGTTCGTGCAAATCGCCCGCGAGCGATTCCGCTTCGTGCGACAGCACTTTCATTTCGGCCATATTCGCCGCAAAAAACGAGAGGTGATTGTCGATAAAGAGGCGCAGCTTTTCAAAAGGATCGTCGGTGCCTTTGGCGCCTTGCTCGAGCCGTTCCAGCACGCGCCCAAAACAATGATCCTGAATCAAAAACAGCAATTCCTCTTTGGATTTGCAGTAATGATAAAGACCCGCAAGGCTTACCCCCGTCGCGCGCGAGATGTCGCGCATCGACGTCGAGTGATAGCTCTTCTCAGCAAAAATGCGCGCCGAGGTGCGCAGGATTAGTTCGAGCTTTTGATCGTGACGAGAAAGATCTGATTGCGAATTGCGAATTGCGAATTGCGAATTTTGAAGCGGCGCGCCTTTACTGGGTTCCGTCATCGCATTACTCATCGAAACATAAAAGAGATTCGAATTTCGCAATCCGCAATCCGCAATTCAAAGTCTCACGTATTCAAACTCAAACGGCCTGCCCTTGATCCCGGTGGCCGGCGGCGCGATCCAGTTCGCGATTTTGCCAATTTCAGTCACGGGCTGCATCAAGCTGCGCACGTATTCGCGATCTTCAGTTGTCGGCAACCATTCAGATTTCGCGGCTTCGAACTCTTCTTTCGTGATTAGATTTCCTTCGAGATCGAAGTGATGACCGGCATACTCGCCCACGTGCCGGTGAAAGCGAATGTTCGGCAGATAGAGTCGCCGGCTCAATCCTTCATCCGCGAGCGCTTTGTTCCAACGCGCCAGGCCCTTCTCGCAATCCTTCACGTATTCGCGGCGCAGAATTTCGTTCAAAGCATTTCGCAGAGGCACTTCGCGCGGCGCCAGCTGGCCGTTGTCAACGACCTGCATCGTGAGCGAACCTTCCGCCGCGATGTGATCCGTGTACTGGTCCTGCTCTTTGAATCTTCCTTTCAAACCAGCGGCAAAAAAGTCGGCCGAGTTGGAACTGATCTCGCCGCCGAACAAATCGAGCGAATAACTAAACCAAAAGTTGATGTACTTCTGAATGATTTCGAGCGGGATGCCGCCCGAGCGCCGCACATCTTCGTTTGGACTTTGCTTCATTAGTTGCGCAGTCCGTCTAACAACGCGGCTCAATCCCGTGTCGCCGACAAACATGTGGTGCGCTTCTTCCGTCAGCATGAACTTGCAGGTCCGCGCCAGCGGTTCGAATCCTGATTCAGCCAAAGCCGACAACTGATATTTCCCGTCGCGATCGGTGAACATCGTGAACGCATAGAAGTTCAACCAGTCATCGCATGGCTGATTGAAGGCTTCGAGGATGCGCGGCTTGTCGGGATTGCCGCTGCGCCTTTCGAGCAGGGCGTCAGCTTCATCGCGGCCATCGCGGCCAAAATATCCATGCAGCAGATAAACCATGGCCCAAAGATGACGACCTTCTTCAACATTCACTTGAAAGAGATTTCGCAGGTCATAAAGCGACGGACAGGTGTGACCGAGCTGACGCTGTTGTTCAACTGAAGCAGGCTCAGTGTCGCCCTGCGTGACGATGATGCGGCGCAAGGCGTTCCGAAATTCGCCGGGCACTTCCTGATAAGCAGGCGCGCCGAAGTTGTCGCCAAAGCCAACCTTGGCCTCCGCTTCCGCCGGTTCAAGAAATATGCCCCAGCGATAGTCGGGCATCTTAACGTAATCGAAATGCGCCCAGCCTTCGCTGCCGACATCAACCGCGGTCCGCAACCAGACGTCTTTCTGCTGAAATCCTTCCGGGCCCATGTCGTGCCACCACGCCAGAAAATTCGGCAACCATTTTTCCAGCGCCCGCTGGAGACGTTTGTCTTCGTTCAAGTTAACGTTATTTGGTATTCGTTCGTTTAAGTCCATGAATAAAACTCATCCGTTTAGAGGCGGGCTACTGCCCGCCATTAATTCGCCCAATGTGAGGCGGTGGTAGCCCGCCTCTAAACGCCTCAAGTACGTTTGTAATCAAACTGGGCCTGCGTCGGCTTGCCGTAATTAGTCAGGGCTCCATTGGGCCCGACAGCATTCGGTCTTTGAAAGATCCA
>DASWQK010000396.1:0-2498 GCA_036403735.1 Pyrinomonadaceae bacterium | reverse complement strand
AAAGCGCAGCCGTCAGACATCCGAACCACGGATTCAGGAAAATAAATCCGAGGTTCCTCCAGGCCACCTTGCTTGACGTTTCACGCGACGGAAAAGATTTTTGTAGATCGTAACCGTTTCTAAGCTCTGTTACGTCGCCCCCATGCGTGGGATGCATGAACGCGCCGCCGCCGCCGGCGGTGATCTTTTGTTTGTTATCCTTCGTCGCGTGCCGGCGATAGTGATGAAGATCACCGGACAGAAAGACCTGAATCTTTCGACAAAAGATCTTCTCTTCCAGAAAGGCCAGATTGTTCTCGTTGATTTCGTTGTCGTATTTCTTCAGCAGCTTGTCGTAGATCCAATGCGGTTCAGCCGTGCACAGAATGATGCGATCACCCTCCTCCATCTGGCTGGCTACGCTCTTGAAGTAATTCACCTGCGGAAAATCGATATCCGAATCCAACTGGACATCGGTCCCGATCAGCCACCACTTATGCGGTAACCTCAGGGCAAAGTAACTGCGATTCTGGCGCGTCTTCCACCCCGCAAACCAGCGCCCCTGACAGAACAAACGCGTGAATGAAACCAGACTGTCGTACCAATCGTGATTTCCGGGAACGGCGAAAGCGTGCGAATGCGGCTCATTAGTTTCAGGCAGCGCCGCTTCGTACGCATCGATCAGCCGTTGTCGGTAAACGGGCCGACTCGAGGTAGGATAGACTTCATCGCCGCCAAAGATAAGAACGTGGCCGCGCGGGATGGACTCGTTCGGGGCAACAGGCAACTGAGGTTGGCTGATGTGATAGGCGACCGTGTAGGTCGAGTTCCATCCATCGCCGGTGTCAGCAACATAGTCAATCCACAGGTCGTCCTTCTTACTGTAGTCAAAAACACCATCGACTAAGGGTTCTGGTTCCGTGTCAGGATCCGCGTCATTCGACCTTGCGGCTAATGCTTCCGTAGTACGATAGTCGGCGTTGCGTCCAAAGATCGTTGAGATGGCTACGTTGATTGCGGTCTGCACCAGTTGTCCTGGGTCATACCATCCGACCATCTCGGCAGGGTCGATTACCTTGAAGCGCCAAATGAAGATGCACTGGTCCTGTTCGCCCTTGCCAAGATTGTTCCCCTCGATAAACTTACCAATTCCGCTCGCCTCGACAGTTATGTTCACGCCGTCCGCAACCTCAGGGAACGGTTTGACTACAAGTATGACTGCCTCCTCCCCAAGTTCTTCCAACTTGCAAGTTGAAGGCGGATTCCCTGCGCTCTTAAATCGCAGGTTAGAGAAACTGGGCGCTGAAGTCGAGAAACTCAGGCGAGTTTTCCACTTGATTGGTCCAAGCTTACGATGCATATTCACCGGCGGGAGCTTCGCCTCGAAGACTTTCGCGCCCGACCCCAATGGATCTGTGATGAGCCAGTCGGCGATGTCGCCTCGAAACGCCGAGTTAGTGCGAAATAGATCAAGTGCCTCACCGGTGGTCAGTTCTTTAAATTGACTCATGTTGGGAATCCTCTCTGAAAAGAGACCGGGAAAAAACTGCAATTCGTCGACCCTTGGTTCGAGGCTGAAATAGCGAGTATGCGAATGAAAGGCAGAAGCTCGTGAGATTCAGCCCGCTTGAAATTAGCGCGCAAGATATTAGCAAGGAGGCGAAAAGTCAATGACTTTTTGAGATAGCGCGCCTGAGCTTCGGCGACCGCCGCGCTTAACTGGCTTCAGTACCTCACCTTAGCTAAACTCCCACGCATGTCTGAATCACAATCCCTCCCGATGAATTTTGGCGGCATCGCCGAAGAAGAACTCTCCAGCTTCGACAGAGCGCGTGTTTTGATTTGGCCTGTCAGTTATGAAGGCACGGTGTCGTACGGCGGCGGCACCGGACAGGGCGCGGCAGCGATCATCGATGCGTCGCGCAATATGGAACTTTATGACGAAGAGACTGACGCCGAGGTTTATAAACTGGGGATTCACACGCTCGACGAATCGGCTTCGATTGATCCGCCTGAACAGATGATGAATTCGCTTTACGATCGCGCGAAGGAATTAGTATCAACCAGTAAGTTTGTCACGATGATTGGCGGCGAGCATTCAGTCAGCGCGCCCGTGATTCGCGCGCACGCAGAGAAGTACGAGAATCTTTCAGTCTTGCAAATCGATGCGCACGCCGATTTGCGTGACAGCTATGACGGCACGCCGCACTCGCACGCTTCGATCATGGCGCGCGTCGTCAAAGACCTCGGCATTCCCGCAGTCCAGGTCGGGATTCGTTCGATCTCAGTCGATGAAGCGCGCGTCATCGATCAATTGCCGACGCGAATCTTCTGGGCCAGGGACATCGTGGGCCGGGACGATTGGTGGGACGACGCGATTGAAGGCCTGACTGAAAATGTCTATCTCACCATCGATATCGATGGGCTTGATCCCTCGCTGGTTTCAGCGACGGGAACGCCTGAGCCGGGCGGCCTTGGGTGGTATGAAACAATTGGCCTGATTCGCACGCTGGCGCGCA
>DASWQK010000395.1:0-14969 GCA_036403735.1 Pyrinomonadaceae bacterium | reverse complement strand
GGTCGCTATCGGCCTTACGCTTTCCGGATTCGCCGCCGCCCAGACCCCGATCAAGTTCGATTCGGAAACGATTTCAGGACTCGGCGCCCGCAACATCGGTTCCGCCACCATGAGCGGCCGCATCGCCGCAGTCGATGCGGTGCAGGAAGGTCAGCGCCTGACGATATTCGTCGGCTCGGCGAGCGGTGGTGTCTGGAAATCTTTGAACGGCGGCGCAACTTACAAACCGGTTTTCGACAAGCAGCCGGTCCAGTCGATTGGCGCCGTCACGATCGATCCAAAGAACCCGAAAGTCGTCTGGGTCGGCACCGGTGAAGCGTGGACCCGCAACAGCACCTCGATCGGCGACGGCGTCTATAAATCAACCGACGGCGGCGAAAATTGGACCAACATGGGTCTCAAGAATTCTGAGCGCATTGCGAAGATTCTGGTCGATCCAAACTCTGATGACACTGTCTATGTTTGCGCGCCGGGGAAATTGTGGAGCGACAGCGAGGAGCGCGGTCTGTACAAGACTTCTGACGGCGGAAAGACATGGACCAGGATTCTTGCCGGAGCGAATCTTTCAACCGGCTGTTCGATGGTTTCGATGGACCGTCACAATCCGCGCACCATCTATGCAGGTATGTGGGACTTCCGGCGCCAGGGTTGGACCTTTCGATCGGGTGGCGATGGTCCCGACGCCGTCAGCGGCAGCGGTTTGTTTAAGAGCACAGACGGCGGCGCATCGTGGACGCAACTCGATGAAAAGAGCGCGCAGGGGTTGCCCTCGAAACCCTGGGGCCGCGTTGCGGTTGCAGTTGCTCCTTCGAAGTCCGGCACAGTCTACGCATTTATTGAAGCAGAAATTCCGAAGGATGGGCTTTATCGTTCAGACGATAATGGGAAGACCTGGCGACATCTCGATCGTAGTCAGAACATGATTTGGCGGCCATTCTATTTCGCTAATTTGATCGTCGATCCAAAAGACGAGAACAAGATTTACAAAGCCGGCGGTTCACTGATTGCGAGCAGCGACGGCGGAGAGAGCTTCAGCAATATCTCCGGCGGGGCGCACGGCGACTTTCACGACGTTTGGATCAATCCAAACAATACCGACAACGTGATCACGGGCGATGACGGCGGGCTCTGGTATTCGTTTGACGGCGGCAATCGCTGGTGGAAAGCGAATAACCTGCCGGTGTCGCAGTTCTATCACGTCAGCCTCGACATGGATCGGCCCTATCACGTCTATGGCGGATTGCAGGACAACAGTTCATGGATTGGCGACTCAGCCTATCCGGGCGGGATCACGAACGACCGTTGGGAAAATATTTATGGCGGCGATGGCTTCTGGGTGTTCGCAGATCCTTCCGATCCGGATTACGTTTATGCCGAATCGCAAGGCGGCTATATCGGACGCGTTAATCGCAAGACGCACGAGTCGCGCGGCATTCAGCCGTTGCCGAATTACAAGGAAGGGAAGCTGCGTTACAACTGGAACACGCCGATTCACGTGAGCCCGACGCAAAACGGAACAATCTACATCGGCGCGCAGTTTTTGTTTCGCTCACGCGATCACGGACAAACGTGGGAGCGCATCTCGCCAGATCTGACGACGAACGATCCTGAAAAGCAGAAGCAGGAACAATCGGGCGGAATCACGGTTGATAATTCTTCCGCTGAGATGCATACGACGATTTTTTCGATCTGCGAATCGCCGAAGAATCCAAACCTGATTTGGGTCGGCACCGACGATGGCAACGTGCAAGTCACGCGCGACGGCGGCAAGACCTGGAAGAATGTCGTCAGTAATATCAAGGGTCTGCCCAAAAATGCGTGGGTGACTTCAATCGATGCCGGACACTTTAGCGAAGGCACTGCGTTCGCGACTTTCGATGCGCACACGTTTGGCGACATGCGTCCATACGCGTACCGGACCAACGATTATGGACAAACGTGGACACAGATAATCGCGCCGATCAGCAACGTCAAGGGCTATGCGCATGTCGTTAAGGAAGACCTGGTAAATAAAGATCTGCTTTTCGCCGGAACGGAATTCGGGCTATGGGTTTCGCTTGACGCCGGCAAGCAGTGGGCGCAATACACCGGCGGCGACTTTCCGAACGTTGCGGTGCGCGATCTCGCCATTCACCCGCGCGACAAAGATCTCGTTATCGCCACGCACGGCCGGGGCATTTGGATCATCGACGATATAACTCCTCTGCGCGCCTTGACGCCGGAATTGCTGGCGAAAGAGGCAGCTTTTGTCGACGAGCGGGCGACGGCCCAGCAGATGCCCGCCGGCGGCGGCTGGGTAAATGGGGACGCCGTCTTTACCGGCGACAATCCAACTGATGAGGCGGTGATCACTTACTACCAACAGAAGCGTCACATTTTTGGCGATCTGAAAATCGAGATCCTGGATTCCACCGGAAAGGTTTTGGGGACGGTTCCGAGCAGTAAGCGAAGGGGTTTGAATCGCGCGACGTGGTCCATGCGTCTGAAGGCCCCGCGCGTGCCGACTGCCGCCAGCGCAGCGTTTGGCACCGCATCCGGTCCACGCGTGTTGCCCGGCACTTACACGGTGAGAATGACGAAGGACAATAACGTGTACACGACGCAATTGGTCGTGACGCGAGATCCTCGTTCGACGTACACGACGCTGGATCGCAAAGCGCAGTTCGACCTCTCGATGAAGCTCTACAGTGTGCTGGGCGACATGACCTTTGCGGTCGATCGAATCAATGGAGTTCGCCTGGCGCTTGATGCGGATGCGGCAAAGTTGCCCGCGAATGATCCGCTCGCCGCGCGACTGCGCACTGCGTCGCAACAGGTTGACGAGCTGCGCAAGAAAATCGTCGCCACGAAAGAAGGCGGCGCGATCACCGGTGAAGAGCGTTTACGCGAAAACCTGGCGACACTTTACGCCGACGTCGTTAGTTACGAAGGCCGTCCGACGCAGATGCAACTCACGCGTACCGACGCGATCGCGCATGAGCTGTCGGATGTAGTCAGAGATTTCGATGCCTGGCTGGCGAAGGAATTAACGGGTCTGAACTCGGCCCTTGCGGCCAAGCAGTTGCCGCCGATCAAGGTAATTATAAGAGCAGACTGGGAGAAGGAATAAGGAATAAGGAATAGACAGGATTTACGGGATTAAATAAAAGTTAAGAACTCTCATGCCGATTCTTAATCCTGTGAATCCTGTCTATTTAATCCTTCGGATCGGGACTCATCACATCAAGAACGACTCGCTGTTTTTTCCACACTCTGACATAGCTGCCGTGCTCGACTACCAGGTCGCCTCGCTTTGAATCGTAAGTTCCGTACGTGTAACCCAGATCGCCCGACGCCGCCACGTCCGTCACCGCTGGTTTCCAGGTGAGCGTTCCCGCGCTTTCTGAGACGAGCAGCAGAGCATTCTCTTTTCCGACAACCGGCGCGATGTTTTGCCTTAGCATTCTCACGTCGCTCGCGAGATAAACATCGGAAGCGGCCGTCGTGCCTTTACGCGCCGACAGCGTTGAGAATTCCTCTTCCAGCTTGATTAGCGCCGCCCGGCCCCGGCTTAGATCAAACTTCGTGTCGCCAACTGACGACTCATCGTGCAGCGGAAACAATAACAACTTGGTCGCGAATGATTTCTCACTCGATACACCACGATCGAGAACTGCCTTCCACGAGCCATCGCCTTGCTTCTTCCAAATGGTGAAGTATTGTCCGAAGGCAACGGGCTGATCGTCAGGGCCGTTCGGCCGAAATTCCCAGGGCCCGGTTGTGTAACCAAGATCGCCCGCGCGCGAAACATCGGCAAAGATTGGCTCCCAACTCAACAAGCCTTTGCGGGACGGCCGCTCAGTCCAGAATTTCTTTCCGTTGACTGGGCCAGGTTGAAAAATGATTCCGTCGTCAGCCAGGAATTCGAGAAAAGCATCCCGGGTTCCTTTCGTTGCGGCGGCTTTGGCGAACGCGTGCTCCATGTCAACCAGCGCGCGGCGATTTTGCGTTCGCACGCTTTCTCTTTGAGCGGAGACTGCGAGTGCCGTCACCAGAACACATATCACCATTGACCCGACTTTCAGTTTTTCATGCATAGTGATTCTCTCTTTTTCACGCGATACATATCATCCGTTAACCTGGTTTGACAATCGGCAGAGTCACTGAGGTTGCTTGTCTGAAAGTTAATCACGCGGCATTGCAGTCTCATTCACACCAAGCTTCAGCGAGGTGGCTCACGGCGCCGGAATCTAGCCAACCGTTTCAACGGTTTCTAATTCGAAAGCAGTTAGAACGGCTACCAGCAGACCTTCCAGACGTCACACCTCGCTAAGCGGCGTGAATGAAATTCATAATGCGTGATTCTGTTTGCTGCAATACGGTATTGGATATTTCCTGACAATCATCTCGCTTTGGCCGCGCCCTTTTGTGGTACGCTTTCCGCATGGCGGATCGGTCGGCAGAATCATCACCCGAATCACCCCAATCACCCTTGGGCCGCAGGCTGTGGTGGCTGATCACAGGTCGCGCTGCTACTGCCGTCCTGCTCTTATTAATAGCCGCGGCGTGGAAATGGAGTTCACAAAGCAACTCGATCAATTCGTCCCGGGCGGTCACGCCGTTGATCCTCGGCGTCGCCGGATTGACGCTTGCTTATTGTGTCGCGCGCCTGGCCTGGAAAAATTATCTGGCGCAGGCGCAACTCCAGATTTTCCTCGACGTATTAATGGTGACATGGCTCGTCTGGATTAGCGGCAATGTCAGTTCGCCGTACGCGGCGCTCTATATCGTCATCATTTCCGTGGCCAGCCTCTTCCTCGGCCGGCGTGGCGCTTTGATCACCTCGATTGGCAGTGCGGCCGCCTTCAACGCTTGCACGCTGTTTGCACTTAATCGTGGATTAGGGAGCGAGACGCTTGCCAATGTCGCTCAAACCCTGGGGCTTTCGGACATTTCATTTCTGGTTGTCGGTCTGCTGGCGGCGAAACTCGCGTACAGTCAAACGACATCCCACGTGGAGTTGGCGGCGGCGACTCGATCACTGGCGGACTTACGCGCTTTGCATGAGCGGATTGTTGAATCAATTCGATCGGGAGTGATCACCACGGACCTGCAAGGGCGTATCTATACTTTCAATGCAGCCGCCGAAGAAATCACCGGCTACAAACTTGCCGAAGTCCGTGGCGAGGACGCGTCGATTTTTTTCGGCGACATGACCCGGCAAATTGTGGATTCAATGAATGCCGCGGCCACGGGAAAAGTCAGCCCCCGTTTCCAGGCGGATTGTTTGACGCCCAATGGCCTGGCGCTGCGGCTTGGTTTCACGATCGCGCCGCTGTCCGGCGAGTCAGGAGAAACCAGCGGCATGGTCATCTCGTTTCAGGATCTGACGGACGTGCGCGCGCTTGAAGAGACGTCGCGTCGTCAGGATCGGATGGCCGCGGTTGGCCGTATGGCCGCGTCGATTGCTCATGAAATCAGAAATCCGTTGGCGGCGATGCGCGGCTCGATTCAAATGCTGCGGGCAGAGATGGATGGCGATACGGAACAAGCGCAGTTAATGGAAATCATTCTGCGCGAGTCTGATCGACTGAACAAAATCGTTGCCGACTATTTGAATTATGCGCGCCCGCGCCCGGCCGAGTTGAAGAACGTCGATATCCGCGCGGCGATCAGCGACACGCTCAAGTTGCTGCGTAACAGCGATGAGCTGACCGACGGACATTCATTAGATGAGGATTTGCCTGATCGGCCGGCGATCGTTTCGGGCGATCCGGAGCAACTAAGACAGGTATGCTGGAACATCGCGCGCAATGCTTTGAAAGCGATGCCCGGCGGTGGCACCTTCCGTGTTTCCCTGCAGGAGGCCGATGATAATCGGTTGCGGTTGACGTTTGCGGATGATGGTTGCGGCATGACGCCCGAACAAGTCGAGCACTTGTTTGAACCGTTCACTTCGACGACCGGCGGGACGGGTTTAGGGCTTTCAATCGTGTATCAAATTATTCGCGACCATAATGGTACAATCAACGTGCGCAGCAGGCAGGGCGGTGGCACAACGATAACGGTTGAGCTTCCGGCTGAAAGGCAGTAGTCAGGAGACAGAAGTCAGGAGTCAGAATAACCACTCTCAGTTTCTAAAAGGAGACCCTGATGAATAGACCACCCGCGAAGAATTTTCAGGATTTAATAGTTTGGCAGAAGGCACACGAATTTGTTCTTTCGGTTTACCGGCTGACCAGAACGTTCCTGGCGCGAGATCTTGAATACGGTTACGATCAGCAGATGGCCCAACTCGAAGAGGTAAGTAAACTCTTGGATAGGTATTGTGCCGCGATTCTCCAGTGAGACACTCAATGTTCTGACTTCTGTCTCCTGACTTCTGACTTCTAAGTTGTTATGGCTAACCTTTTAATCGTTGACGACGAGCTCAGCATGCGCCAGTTTCTGACGCATCTGTTTCAGCGTGACGGACATTCGATCCGCGTCGCTGAGAATGGCCGCAAAGCGATGGCGATGCTCCGGGAGCAGTCCGCCGACGTGATCATTTCCGACGTGAAGATGCCGGACATGGGCGGCATCGATCTGTTGCGCGCGGCGCGCGACCTGCAACCCGACGTCGAAGTGATCATGATGACGGCCTTCGCCAACGAACAGACCGCGCATGAAGCTTTTTTGCTCGGCGCGTTCGATTTTGTTCACAAGCCTTTCGACAACAACCTGCTTAAAGAAAAGGTCGCGCGCGCGCTGCAAAAGATTTCGATCGTTCATGAGAAGCAGGCGTTGCAGGTCGAGAACGATGCCCTAATTAAGGGACAACGCGCGCGCGGACAGCTCGGCAACATCGTCGGCCGATCGGATCGAATGCAATCGGTCTATCAAATGATTGACACCGTGGCCCAGGTGCAATCGACCGTGCTCATCACCGGTGAATCAGGCACGGGTAAGGAACTGGTCGCTCGCGCGATTCACGATCTCAGTCCGCGGGCACAGAAACCTTTCGTATCGATCAACTGCGGCGCCTTCACCGAGACGCTTTTGGAATCTGAATTGTTCGGTTATATGAAAGGTTCATTCACCGGCGCTAACGCGAACCGGAAAGGCTTGTTCGAAGCTGCCGAGCAGGGAACGATCTTTCTTGACGAAATCGGCGAGATGTCGCCGGCGATGCAGGTGAAACTATTGCGCGTGCTGCAGGAGCGAAAGGTGCGCCCCGTCGGCGCGCATGCAGAAATCGAAGTTAACACCCGTGTGATCGCCGCCACCAATCGCAATCTGGCGGCGATGGTAAAGGATGGAAGCTTTCGCGAGGACTTGTTCTATAGGGTTTCAGTAATTCCGATGGAGTTACCGCCGCTGCGCGAACGCGGGTCGGACATCACGGAACTCGCCGAGCACTTCATTGGAAAGTACTGTGCGCAAACGGGTCGGACGATCGCGATCAGTGCGCCGGCGATGCGTTTGCTCGAAAGCTATTCGTGGCCCGGCAATGTGCGCGAACTCGAGCACACCATCGAACGCGCGGTCGCGCTCGAGCGCACCGACCTGATTCAGCCTGAGCGTCTGCCGGACCAGATTACTAATTACAATCCGACGCGGATCAGTTCTGATCTGCAACTGCCGGATGAAGGCATCAACCTGACCGCCCATCTCGATCAGCTTGAGAAGACTTATGTGCTGGAAGCTTTGAAACGCACGGATGGAAATCAGACGAACGCGGCGGACTTGTTAAAGATGTCCGTGCGTTCGCTGCGTCATCTTTTGGATAAGCACGGCATTCGCGGACTCACCGCGCAGATGCGTGACGAACGTCGCACGGGAGATGTGGTTCCGCGCCGGCGGGCCAACGATCCCTATCCGCGGCGTCGCGCGGAAGACTTTGACGATCAAGCCGAGGACTCTGGGCAGGCCGCGAGTGCGGGTGAACGATCCTAGCCTCGCGATTAGACCGCGAAACTCTGCCATCTAATACTATTCGGGATCTTTGCTAATGTTTCTTTGGCTCGAGGACTGATCTCGCGATGGCTATGGTGGCGCAGGCACGCGGGCTGTCGCGCTGAAGTCCACGCGCTAGTTCGACTGCTCGCTCATAGTCTTCCGCGGCGAATGCCGCGAAGATCCCGCTGACATCGAAATCGGAGACTAAACTGTGACGGGTGAAGTTGAGCCCTTTGGTACTTATCCCAAAGATGACCTGCCCATCTTCGCCGCTGAAATTGTCCGCTGAATTTGCTGCTCTGATCGTTTCGTCAATCTGTTGCCAGGCAACCTTGTGATCGATCAGAAACAACGCGTTGGTTACCCCAAAGAACGCTCGCGGCCGGTCTGGGTCGGAAGTCTCGATGCGCCTGGCTTCGGCCGCAGCCTCTTCGATCAAAGTCAGCGCGCGCTCACGATCAGTCTTTGACAACAGCTTGGCGCTTTCTGAATACGCCCAGCTTTTTTGCACGTGCGTCAATATTCCGGTGCGCACAATTTGGAGCAGGCGTTCGACATCCTTCTTTGAAATTGCTCGCATGGTCATTGACGCATCAATGTAAGGGCGCACGCTGTTACGCATCTCCGGGTCATCGATCTTATCGACGTAATCGCGCGCGTGTAGATCGCCGCTGCCGGCAAGCACCATGGCCAATTGCAGATTCAACTGATCGCGCTCGGCCGAAGTCTTTGCGTGATCCAACTTATCCAGTAACTGTTGCTCCCAATCATCGCCTGGCTTCTCAGGCCCGATGTCTTTTCGTACCCATTCATCGTCGTCTCGATCGCGCGTGCTTTTGCTGGCCAGCGAAGTCAGAGCTTCAAGTTGCGTTCGCAGCGCCGCGGTCATCTCCGGCGGCGCGTATTTTTCGAACAGAGGGAGCAGCCGCTTAATTACCAAATAGTGGCCGTCGTGGCCGGCAGAGTTCTGCTCGGCTCCGGGCGGCGCCAGGGGCCGCAACAAAACGCTGGCCGCTGCCCGAAAAAATGCGAGACGCAATTCCGTGGTTACCGCAGGCACCTGACCTGGGGCTGCCTGGGCGTTCATGAGCGTTCCCTGGCTGATAAATTCCACGTAGAAGTGTGGCGTGAACAGATAAGATGAAAGGTCGGACATGGTGTTCGCATCGGATTGCGGGTTCGCCGCCGCAATCGAGAGCATTGCCGCATACCGTTGATCTGCCGCAGCCGCGTTTTTCTCGCGCAAGTAGGTGAGAAAATCTATCGCCTGCCAGGTGGTCGTGCCCAGGACAGGATCAGCAAACTGAAGGGCTCGCTCTGTCTCACCGGCATCGAGCAATTGACGGGCGAGATCCAATCTTTGTCGCGCCGCGATTTGAGCGGCCTCACGCGGATTCGTTTCCGTCCCGTCCGGCCCCTTTCTTTCATGGAGCTGCGCCAGGAACTCCTCGCCCAAAGTGCGATCGTGTTTTGCCGTGAGCCGCAGGACCTCGCGCCACAAATCACGCGCGGCCGGAGCTGTTCTATCGTCATATGACTTTTGCTTGATCGCCTCGTTTGTTCGCCGGAGCATTTCAGTGTCGGCAACTTCGGCGGCATCCCACGCCGCGCGAAACAACGCGCGACTGCGATCTCGATCAGTGTCCCAGAGAATGTCAGCCACACGCGCCTGGGTACGCGCGCGCGCAACCTGATCGGTGAAGTTGCGTGCGTCTGCGGCCAGATTGATCAGGAGCGACTGCGCATTTGCGCGCCGCTCGCGCAACAGCCGCTCGGCCGCCAGGTCCTTTTCCGTCCGGTTATTCGCGTTGCTTTCTTTTCTTTGTGGCGCAGTGGGAACACAAATGGCGAGTAAGAGAGTGGCCGCCAGGAGAAAGTGAGAGCGCATTGAGATTCTACCAGCGGGCCTGCGGTAATCGTTCGCTCGCCCCGAAGAGCGACCGCGGCGGTTCGGAAGATGGATTCGAAGCGCTGGAACCCGCAGGTCAGTCAGCGCTCTAAACGAAAACTGATTAGTGTTTCTTTTCATCAAGGACCGATCGAGCAATCGCAATCACGGCATTCGCGCGCGGCGCTTCGCCTTGAAAACCACGCGCCAGCTCAACGGCTTTGTCGTAATCCTCAGCGGCTAATTTTGTGAAGAGACCCGCTACGTCAAAGTCCGTAAACGAGTGTTGATGAACGGAGTTCGTTCCCTTGCTAATTAAGCGAAAAACGATCTGGCCGTCTTCACCCGTGAATTTGTCGGCCGAGTTGGATGCCTTGATCGCGTCACTCGTGATCTCCCAGACTGCGACGCGATTAAGATTCATTACGACGTTCGCGATCGCAAAAAAGACGCGCGCCCGATCCGGATCTGACGTCTCGATGCGTCTGGCCTCGGCTGCTGCATCTTCGATCACCGGCAGGGCCCTGGCGCGATCTTTCACTCCGACAAAAGCCGCGGTTTGCGACAGGAGCCAGGCTTTTTGAAAATGAGACAGCTCACCATTCTTTGCCAACTCCAGCGCACGATCGGCATCTCTTTTGTTTATCAACTTCCAGGCGATCGAGGCATCAATAAAGGCGCGGGCCGCGTCGCGCAGTTCCATGTCATCAATCTTGTCGACATAATCGCGGGCCCGCCGGCCGTCCTTGTCAACCATCATCTGGGCCAGTTGCAGGTTGATTTGATCGCGTTCCGTGGCGGTCTTCGCACGTTCGGCCTGTTCGAGCAATATCTGCTCTCGATCAACGGTTGCTCGTTCGAGGACTTGGTTGAGGCGGTCCGTCGCCTGATTGTCACGATTGCGAGCAGTGTCGCTGGCGACCGCGGCCAGAGCCTCAAGTTGTGCTTTTAACAAGTCCGGCTTCTAAACGATCAAGTCATGGCGGATAGCAGACCGCCTCTAAACGGGACAATCAGATTAGTTTTTCTTTTCATCGAGGACAGATCGTGCGATCGCGATGGTGGCGCTGGCGCGCGGGCCTTCGCGCTGAAAACCGCGGGTCAGCTCGACCGTGCGGTTGTAATCTTCTTTAGCCAACTCAGTGAAGATTCCGGCGACGTTGAATTCGGCCACGCTTGAGCTTCTGGCTGAAGACATCCCCTTCGACTGCATGGTGAGTCTGATCAAGCCGTCTTCTCCCGTGAATCCGTCCGATGAATTAGCGGCCTTGATCGCTTCGTAAACTGCATCCCAACTCCGGGGCCGATCCAGCGGCCGCAGCGCATTGGCGATTCCCATCATGGCGCGCGGCCGATCAGGATCGAGCTCTTCAATCCGCCGCGCTTCAGCCGTGCCTTCTTCAATCGCTCCCAGGGATCTTTCCCGATCAGTCTTTACCAGGAGCTTGGCTGCCTGCAACAGCGCCCACGATTTTTGAAAGTGAGTCAGATCTCCATCTTTCGCCAATTGAAAAATCTGATCGACATCTTTCTTATCGATTGCTCGCATGACGAGCGACCCGTCAATAAAAGCGCTGGCTTGCTTGCGCAGATCGCTATCATCGATCTTCGCGACAAAATCGCGCGCACGAATATCGCCCTTCTCAACATAGAGCCGGGCCATCTGAATATAGAGGGCGTTGCGCTCTTCAGAGGTCTTGGCCCGATCGATCCGATCCTGGAGAATCTTTTCGCGATCGTCCAGCGTTTGGGGCGGGCGAATACCTTCGCGCAACCCGTCATCGTCACGCAGTCGAGCGTCTTCGGGCACTCCCGCCGCCAGCGCGTCTGCCTGCGCGTGAATTGCTTCTGCTAATTCACGCGGAGCAAATTGATCGAACAATGGCTGAAGCCGTTTCAGCATCAGATACTTTCCCTGCACGCCCGCGGAAGTTTGATCCTGCCCCGGGGGCGCCAACGGTCGCAGCAGAATGTCGCCGGCCGCGCGAAAGAATGCGTCACGCAATTGCGCCGGCACGTTGGGCGTTGCATTTTCGCGTGATGTCGAACTGGTAGAGGTGCCGCCATTGGTGCTGAAGGTAACGAACAGGTGTGGCGTGAAAATGTATGAAGACAAGAACGAAACTGTGTTCGCGTCGGATTGCAAATCAGCCGCAGCCCGAGCCAGAAATGCCGAGTAACGCAGGTCAGCGGCAGCAGCGTCTTTGTCACGCAGATATGAAAGAAAATCCAATCCCTCGCGAGTGATGTTCGTCAAAGCCGGATCCGCAAATTGCAGCGCGCGGGCCACGTCAGTGTCGAGTAACTGTCGAGCCAAACTCAGTCGCTGGCTTATCGCTTCGGGAGTGTCGGGCGTATTGTTTCGTGCGCGATCAGCGTTGTCAGTGGCGTCCTGCTGTTGTTCAACTCGCAGCTTGCCCAGGAACTCTTCGCCCAACGCGCGATCTCGTCTCGCCGCCAATCTGAGCACTTCGCCGCGAATGTTGGGTGTGCCCATGACGGTAACGCTGCCGCCCCCATTGCGGGCCTTTTGTTGTTTGATATCTTCCTCGACCTTTCGTTGGCCTTCCTGGTCGACGATCTCCGCGGACTCCCAGGCTTTGCGAAACAGCGCGCGTGCGCGATCTGGATCGGCCGACCACAAAACATCGGCGATGCGGGCCTGCGTCCGCGCCCTCAACGTCTGATCGTTAAAGCGTCCCGCATCGGAAGCCAGACTGAGGAGCAACGATTGAGCGTTGTCGCGGCGCTCTTTCATCACCCGCTCGGCCTCAGCGTCCTTGGCAGTCTTTGGAGTGTTGGTTGCGTTCCTGGCGGCGGGCTTAATCGCTTCGGAAGGTTGCGCGATGATCGCAGCCGAGAAAGCGAACACGAAAACCAGAGCAAGCAGGCTATGACGAAACATAAGTTCTCCTGGCAACGTGGACTGAATACAGTGGGTGTCGATGGGAAAACGCGCGACGAATGGGTTTAGTTCCAGAAAGATTTGGGAATCGTAACGTTTAGAGGCGGGCTACTGCCCGCCCAATCTGCGAAAAGAAGTGGCGGGCAGTAGCCCGTCCTCTAAACGATCTCACCTTACCTAACTCAAACCGCGATCACTTCCAGTTCGGGATCGATTTGTTCTTTCAGCATGCTTTCAATCGCCATCAACGTACCCGTCAGCGAACTCGGACACGTGCCGCAGGCGCCCTGATAACGAATCTTCAAAGTGTGATCAGTGAGGTCAAGGATTTCGAGGTAACCGCCATCACCCATCAGGTACGGCCGCACCTTCTCATCGAGTATTTCGTTGATGCGCAGCAGGCGCGGATCATCGCTCGTCACTGCCGCGATCGCGCCGCCGACGGCGGATGTATCTCCATTCGACGATGCGGCTGCGACTGATTGCGCGGCGCGAATCGGAACGGCCAGGATCGGAAGCAGTTCATCCCAATCCGCGGCGTTCTCCTTCTCAACCGTGATCATGTTGTCCATGTAGAAGACGGACGCGACGCTGCCTACATCAAACAGAGAGCGCGCGAGTTCGTCGCTCTGTGCCTGATCATTTGATCCGAATTGGCGGGCGACGCCGGCCGTGACCGGCTCGCGCAGAATGAACTTCACCGCATTGGGGTTTGGCGTTTCCTGAATGTCGCTAATCTTTGGCATTGTTCTCAGACTGAATACTGCTTTCTTAAATTGTTAGAGACATTATAGCCCGTTCGATCGATGATCACGAATCGATCGCTAGTTGGAACACAACACTCTCATCACAGAGGACACGGAGGAAAACAACGATCGATAGTAAGTGCGATGACGATTCCACGTAAATCTAATCACTTTCTGCTTCTTGTCCGGGTCGTCTGTTGCTTGATTGAATGATCAGCGAAATCGCCCAAAAACCCACCAACTAACCCTCGTGCTAAAACCCGTGGAATTTGGGAATCTTGCCAGTTAGCAAAAATACTTGCAGCAATCGAAAACGGGGCATATACTCGCGGGCCTCACTTGCCCCTACCTCCGAAGGTGAGACAAGTTGAGACGAGGCAGGCGATTTGCGAGGGTCGCCTGCCTTTCATTATTTTGAGCCGCGTCATCAGCGGCTAATGTCATCGCTTCCGCTTCACTCTCCACCCAACAAATGCTCCGCACAACAAGATCAACCCCGAGACTATGCGCGCCAGGATCCCGTGAATAACCAGCGTGCCACCTTTTCCCCACAGATAGAGAGTTCCAGTGATAAGACCAACCACCGCGCAAATGAAAGTAACGAGGAAGTAAAGACCAAACATCGCAACGATGAACATGAGACAACCGTTGAAGATGTAAGCCGCTGGTTTGTTCGCTGCGAGCACCAGCGGATTCGTAGATTCGTCACGCGTGCCGGTGAGCCTTTGATGAATAGACCACTGAATGCCGTCAAGCCACTTGCGAATTTGAATGTTGTAGTAACCGCCGACGTCGAACAACATGTATCCGCGCCAACCAGCGCGCTCGACCAGAAGTTCTATGGCCACCCTGGTTCCATCTCCAACTGATTGAAATTGAAGATGTGCGATCGCCTTATGTGAAAAACTAACGCCCTCGGCCGTGAAGCCGTCGGGTGTCTGGGTGATCTGCCACCCGAGCGATTCGTGCATGAACGTGCGCGCTGCTTCCGTGACGACGTCGCGCGGGGCGGGGAAGACCCTCTCCTGGTGAAAATGTTTGTACTTCCAATCCATCGCTCTAATGAGCGGAGTATAAGACCAGGAAGCTCGACCTTGTCAAAGCGCTATCCACAGATTACGCAGATTCAAAACTGTTAACCCCGACGGTCGTTCATCAAACCCAAGTCCAGAAATCCCGTTCATCCTTATTGATGTTTTATTGAATCGGTGTAATCTGCGTAATCGGTGGATAAATGTCCTGAGACTGGTCTCGTGGTGTTCATCATGCGTAATCACTTTTGTCACCTCATCGCGGTCTTAATCCTTCTGTTGATGCCGAGTGCAATCGAGGCCCAACACGCACGTCCCGCCATGGGCGCAGTTGATTTTCCGGTGAGCTGTTCGCGGCAGGCACAAACGGAATTTAATCGAGCGATCACTCTTCTTCATCACATGACATATCCGCAGGCGCGTGTAGCGTTCCAACACGTCGCCGCCGTCGATCCAAAATGCGCGATGGCCCACTGGGGATT
>DASWQK010000394.1:0-9726 GCA_036403735.1 Pyrinomonadaceae bacterium | reverse complement strand
TATCTAAAATGGAGTGCAGGCGTGTGTCCGGATAATACCTGAAATGGACCCCGTTCTCTTTTGCCAATTTTTCTATCGCTTCAAACAACGCCGTGAACATCGCTGAATATCCCAAGGTAAGGGTCTTGTATTGATTCCCTGGGGCAAATTCATTATTGGCATTGAAAGCGACTGCAGAATTCCAGTTGATCACATTGGAACTGTATCCGTTGGCATCGGCCGTGTATTGGTAACCTTCCGGTCCCAATTGGTCGTACATTAAATTCCAATAGCCAATGTCCTTGGCCTTGTCGCCTTTCTGAAAAACCGAAGATTCAGGCTGGGCTTCGATAATCTTTCCGGTGTTATTGAAGTCACACCACTCTTTGCGGGTTGAAGGATACTGGCTGGTGGTCGCCAGGTTCTGCACTATGCTGAACCCGTCGTACGGACTTTGACCGGCCCCACCACCCGAGATGTTATAAGGCGCAGGATCGCCCGGCGAAATCTCAGTAAGGAACATGTTGCGGTTGCGCAAGAACAACAGTTGGTCATTCGATTCATTAAAAATCCTGGAATAATTATCTAGGCCCAGTTGCTTGATGACGGTTGTAACCAACAGATGCCCGCCGGTCTTTTTGTCGTATTCGGCGTAGCGCATGCCACCGAGTTCCAGATAGGACTTTTCCTTGTTGTCCTGGTAGTGCCAGGTACAAACGCGTGCTCCGGGTTCGCGGGTGCCCGGATGCTTTTTCGAGAAATCGTACTTACCCCAGTCGTACAATTCCAGAGTATCGCCGGCCGTCAGTTGTTTCGCCTTCCCTTTAGCGTTTTTCGGCTTGCCATTCAACAATCTCCAGCCTGTGTAGAGTCCAGCAGCGCCGGTGCCAAAAATGGAATAAGTTTTGTTTGTCATGAAGTTGATCCTTTTTGATTGAATCAATTAGCGGGCTTAAGCCTTGTCGCTAATGCAACCTGCTTCGAGTTAGGGCTCCATTCCCAGGCGGTACATCTGCTGAGGAAGATCTTTTTTGGGAATCACCACTTCCACCAATGTCGGGTGCGTGGTTATTTTTTTCAATTCCTTCAGTACCGCATTCAGTTCCTTAATGGTATTAACGCAGTATCCTTTGGCTCCGAACGCCTTTGCCAGCGCCATGTAATCCCACTTGGGCAGGATGTCGAACGTATCGAATTTGTGTTCGGGGCCGGCCTCAAACGACGACAGGTCAACGTACACCTGTTCGATGGCATACACACCGTTGCTGATCACAAAGATCACCGCGTTCAATTTGTTCCTGGCGAGGGTCGACAGTGACTGGCAAACCATCATGAATCCGCCGTCGCCGGCCACGCTCCAAACTCGCTTTCCGCTTCCAAGCTGTGCGCCCGAGACGGCGCCGGTCTCGAATCCAATGCACTGCCAGGCCGCTGATCCAAGGAAACTGTTTTTTGATAGACCATAGGCGTTAGTCGCCACATAAAGCGAGCAGCTCACGCCAAACGTCCAGACAATATCGTCGAGCATATTGTTGTCTTTCAGAAACTTCATGGCGTGCTGGAAGAAGCGGTTGTAAGTAATGATTTCGGGTTTGTTGTTGAACTTAGGATCTGAATTAGACAGCCACGGCTCAGGATAGACCGGCTGGGGCGGAGCCACCGTCGAAAGCGGATAGCCCTTGGCTTTTTTGAACTGTTGCAACAAGGCTTCCATGAAGTCTTTCATGGTTACGCCTTCATAAGTAAAGTAGCCAACCCGGACCTCTTCCGTAGTAGCTAACACCATGTCGGCGTATTTGCTTTCGATGAAGATCAAATAATCATCTGTGATGATCGTGCCGAATGTCAGAACGCAATCGGCCTGTGTGACGATCTCGACTACGTTATTAATCGAGGCAGCATCCGAATAGGTCCCGACGAACTTGTCGCCCTTTTCATCCAGCACTGTTTTGCCGAGAGTGGTCGTGGTGTAGAGAAATCCACTCGCATCGATGATTTTCTGCAACAGGTCAGACAAGCCATGACGAAGTACCTCAACTCCGGCGAAGATCAATGGATTTTTCGCTTTGATGATTTGTTTCCAGGCTTGTTCGACGGCATTTTCAAGCGCCAGCGGCTCACTCTTCACCGATAACGGCTGCAAGACTTTATTGGACGGTCTGGGACAAGGTTCACCCCAGACTTCCTTGTAGCAGGCGATATAAACCGGTCGCTTGTGGGTGATGGCTGCTATCAGGAGGTTGTCTATTTTTGCCGGCGCGCCCACTGAAGAGCTGAGGGTTTCAGCCGCCACAGTCACGCGTTCATACACTTCTCGGTCGGCGTCAAGATTACCTGTCGAGTGATGATAGAGCACGTTGTACATTTTGGTGATCTGACGTGCATCGGCGCCCGGGGCCGCACTAATGACAACCACAGGACTGCACTCAACGTATGCGCCGGCAATCGCATTGAGGGCGCTGAACGTGCTGACCCCGTATTGGAGTGATACGGCGCCCAATCCTCGGGTGCGTCCGTAGGCGTCGGCAGCATAAGCAGCATCAAGTTCATTAACCGCGCCGATGGCCTTGACTCCATCAAAATGCTCCAGCGCCTGAGTGAAGTGCTTCACATAATCGCCGGGAATCTGAAAGACTTCTGTTACGTTGAGTTGCTTCAACCGGGTCAATAAATAATCAGCTACTGTAAACGGTTTTTTCTGCATTTGATTTAGGCTTACCACCAGTCTTCAGAGTCCGGCAATCTGACGTAGCGAAGTGAGGCTGGGCAACAGACAATAGGCTGTGCCCCTGGTCACTAAGAGATCGGGCAAATTGAAAGTAATGCTGTCTTGATTATTGGGCATGGGAATGGTGAAACTCGTTGCTACTTGCCCGTTCTGAGTGCGGTTGCCGAGCAGGGCATCCTGAGGGGGTGTGCCAACAGGGAAAACCGCACTGAAGTCGTTTGAATTCATCCACCCATAAATTTTTTCGAACTGTCCCGCGAGGCTGCCAACCAGAAAAATCCCAATCAGTCCACGATCTACGCCGTCGTCCTTCGTTGAGTTAAGAACCGACCCGTAAGGCATGCCTCGACGGGCAATCCGTGGCGGGAAGGGCGGAGTCTCCGGTGGATTAATGAAGTCCTGATTTCTTGGATTGGCGACGCGAGTATGGGCTGAAAAAGGGCATTTGAAACCGCTCTGTACATCTCGATTGGGAAGGTTGGGATCGTCCAGCTCTACATAGCCAAAAAGCTCTGCATCCTTAGTGGCACAGTCAGGCTTATCTGGGCTAAGCATTAGAGGCGAGCCATTACGCCATCTGCCGCACAGCTTTGCCGCGACCCATTCCTGCGCCTGCTCTTCGGTGCCGCCGATAATAGCCGCCACTTGCGGAGCTTGCTGCGCGAGTAACGCGTTGAAGGCGGCAACGTCCTGATAGAGTATGCGAAAAGCGTTGTAACAGCCGTCACTCGCAAAAGTACTTGCCGCATCGTTCGGGCCGAAGGAGGGGCCAGGCTGGATGGCAGAGTTATCCAAATCATAGCCTATCAAAAAGTTATTCAAATCTTCCTGCGTTTCAAGAGCCGCGCCTTGATTCCAATCAAGCGCCGGCTCGGAGATGCCGTCACGATAGCCGAACTGAATTGCATCGGGCGCCAGTAGTTCAGGGTGAGTTTGCGTGAGGCGCGACTTCTTATCCTTGAGCGCAAACAGCTCCCTCAACCCGCAGGTCTTGGCAGCCTGCACGACGACTGAAACCAAACTATCAAGGTCTGGCTGCGTCAACCCATAGACATGCACGACGCAGTGCAGGTCTTCATTGTTGAAATTATTGAACCACCAGAAACTGGGATCGCTTCTGGGATCACCAGCATCGCCTAATGACTGTTGTGAGTCGTCAGACCACGGGCCAGCCTGAAATTCAGTTGGAAAATTACCGATAGATGTTTGGTCCACGACATTCAGCGCCTGAATTCCGTTAAAGGTCAAACCAATGTTCAGCATCATTTTAGGCTTGTTCGGCCCCCAATCCTCGGCAGACCGCACCTTGGGATAGAGAGTCTTGAAGAAAGTCTTCGTATCCGGGCTGGTCACTTTGGGATTAGTAAAGCTGTACAACAGATGGCATGAATACGGATGAGTGTAGCCACGCATGATAAATCCCTGAATATTTTTTACGTTAGGCGGTGCGATGCCTGTCATAGTGTGAACTCCTGATGCTTGAGTACGGTTAGGTTAATTGCCGCAAAAGAACCAGCCTGCGTGGCGAGCTGATTCTTCTACGGAGGTTTGAAATGCCGCGTCCTTAGCCGCGCTAACGTTTCTTAGCGCCTTTCTTGGCGCCGCCTTTGGACCCGGTTTTAGCGCCGCCCTTGACGGGAGGCTTCGGTTTAGCAGGCGCTCCCTTGATCTTTGCCACCGTATCCGGATACGCCTCGTAAAGGTCTGCTGGTTTATTGAGATTGTTGCTGGTGATGAACTTCTCAAACGCGGCTTGGTTGTTGCCGACCGGCGGGTTCGGAGGATTGAGCGCAAGAGCGGCTACCCCCGCGAAGGCTTTGTGGGTGCCCGGATCTTTCCAAAAGAAATCGAGGTAGGGAATCATCGCTTTGTCGAAGGTGGTGATCAAACAAATCGCCAGTATGCCCTTACCCGATAGGTTCGGGATGAGCGCCAGACGTGCGTAGTGAACAATGTTCGCCTTATCCAAGCCTGCCTGAACATTTTTCACAAACACTGCGGCAGCGGCTGTGGCTGCTGCCTGCGAAAGAGGATCCTGCTTAATGGGAACATAAAGAGTGAGCGGATTTGCCATGACTGGTCTCCTTAGTTGGTTGATCGAATTTTGAGGGCACAGTATTTCTGGTTCTGTGCTCGGCGTGTGTCATTCAATGACGGGGAACTCAAACAGCTCTTGTTCATAGCAGCGACTACCCAGAATCAAAAAGCATAACTGCGCTTGTAGCAAATATTGCTATGATCGCGGCGCACTCTACTACACCTATTCTTCCAAAGGCAATGATTTTTTGAGGAAGCCCTGAGCTCTTCGCTCGTACCCAACTGTCGAACTACTCCAGTGCGAAACGATCCGCTCTATGGCAGAAAGGTCAGAGCTTGTAACGTCTGCATTGTTATGATCCGGCGCGAGGACAAAGGCCCTTATTTGAAAACTGCCCCTTCCATGGAGAAGGGAGTAACGGTCAAAACTCTGTTCAGCTTTCGAAGCGGAAGTACCAGAAGGCTTGCGGTAATACGACGAACGTCATAAAAGTCCAAAAGCCACTCGCGAGAGTAGCCCTCTTTAGTTTGGCGAATAGAATTGGCTCCGCAGGTAGGACTCGAACCTACAACCCTTCGGTTAACAGCCGAATGCTCTGCCATTGAGCTACTGCGGAATACTGATGTGCGCAGAAGACAAATCTTTGATGCGCGCGAACGACTTTTATAACAAAGCGCTGTGACGAGGGTCAAGCAGGCTGGCCACAACGATAGTATCCGAATTTGCCGTGGCACGCGCATCTTGCGCGTGGTTCACCGGCGGGACGCCCCTGCCACAAGTTCAAAGTAGGACGTTACCGGCAACAACGCGCCATCTTGCTCGTAAACGAAAATGTTGTAGTATGCCGCGCGTCATTATGGCTGGCTCAATCAGGAAAGGCCTTACGTTATGATTAATCGAAATCGACGCAACTTGCGGTTTGTCGTGAAGTTTACTTTGACTCTGTCATTGCTGGTGGTTATGTCAGCCGTCGCGTTCGCGCAACCGGCTCGGGAGTCACGGGCCTATTTTACCGAACCGGCAATTTCTCCTGACGGTTCCGAAATCGCCTTTGTTTCAGGTGGCGACATTTGGACCGTGGCAGCGACGGGTGGCGACGCGCACCTGCTGGTTTCGCATCCGGCAACCGAATCGCGGCCGCTTTATTCGCCGGATGGGCGAAGACTAGCGTTCGGCTCCACGCGCACGGGCAACGGCGACATCTATGTGCTGACGATCGACACGGGCGATCTCAAGCGGCTGACCTTTGATGACAGCAGCGATCAGCTTGACGCATGGTCCTCGGATGGCCGCTGGATTTACTTCACATCGAATAGTCGTGATATCGGCACGACTGATATCTATCGCGTCAGCAGCGATGGGGGCACGCCGATGCAGGTCAGCGCCGATCTTTTTACCAACGAATATTTCGCCGCGCCGTCGCATGACGGCAAGTCGGTGGCTTTCGTGGGGCACGGATTCGGCGGTGCGCAATGGTGGCGCAAAGGTCATAGTCACATTGATGAAAGCGAAATCTGGTTGATGCATCCTGGCGCTAATCCAACTTATGAACAGATTAGCGAAGGCGGCGCCAAGGAAGTATGGCCCATGTGGAGCAGGAATGACGCGACCGTTTATTACGTTTCAGATCGCAGCGGAGCGCAAAACGTTTGGGCCAAAGATCTCAACGGCAAGAGTCGCCAGGTTACGCAATTCAAGGATGGCCGCGTCTTGTGGCCGAGCATCGCGTATGACGGAAAGACAATAGTCTTCGAACGCGACTTTCAAATTTGGAAGGCTGACGCGACCAGCGGTCGCGCGGCCGTGGTGACCATCAACCGGCGTGGCGCCTCAGCCGGGCCGGCTGTAGATCATCTGAGAATGAACGATCAGATTTCCGAGATGGCGCTCTCTCCTGACGGAAAAAAGATTGCCTTCGTCGTGCGTGGCGAAATCTTTGCCGTTTCGTCGAGTGATGGCGGCGACGCTGCGCGGGTAACATTCTCACCGGCGGAAGAAAGTCAGGTCGCGTGGTCAGCGGACAGCCGGCGGCTGGTTTACGTCTCGGATCGCGATGGGCCAACGCACTTGTTCCTCTATGATTTTGCTACCAGCAGCGAGTCGCGCATCACCAACGATCAGGCGAGTGACGACACGCCGCAGTTTTCGCCTGATGGAAAATCGATCGCATTCGAGCGCGGTGGCGAAGAGATTCGCAGTTATGAGATCGATTCAAAGAAAGAACGCACGGTCGCAAAAGCGCACCTCGAACGGCCTCCGCTCAGTTCTGATCGACCGTTTGTCTGGTCGCCGGACAGCAAATGGATCGCCTATGTGCCGGTGGGCGACAGGTCTTTCAAGAATGTTTATGCGGCGCCGGCCGGCGGTGGTGAGAGTCATCAGATTAGTTTTCTGTCAAACGGAAACAGCAACACGGTTTCGTGGGGCCCGGACGGCACCTTTATTTTGTTTGACACTAACCAGCGCACTGAGACGGGACAAATCGCGCGTGTCGATTTGATTCCGCGCACGCCGGTGTTTCGCGAAGATCAATTTCGCGATCTGTTCAAGGAAGAAACCCCGAGAACTCCTTTGCGTCAGACGCCGGCGACCGAGCCGCAGCCGGCGGCAACACCGGCGGCGATGCCGAGCGCAACGCCGGCAACCGAAGCAAAAGGAAAGCCTGCACCGAAACCGGTGCAAATTGATTCCGAGCAAATTCGTCGCCGCCTGACCTTGTTGCCGGTGGGCGTCGATGTCCGTTATCACACGATCAGTCCGGACGGGAAATTGCTTTTGATGATCGCGGCGGTTGCGAATCAATTGAATCTCTACATTTATCCGCTCGACGAGTTGTCGAAGGATCCTTTCGTATCCAGGCAGCTCACTTCGACCGCGGGCTTCAAGAGCAGCGCGCAATTCTCACCTGACAGCAAAGAGGTCTACTACCTGGAAGCCGGCCGCATTAACGTTATTCCGATTGATAATCGGCAGTCACGTCCCGTGGCGGTCACTGCTGAAATGGATGTGGATTTTGCGCGCGAGAAGAATGAAGTCTTTCAACAGGCGTGGACTTACATCCGCGACAATTTCTTCGACGCAAACTTTAACGGCGTGAACTGGAACGCGGCGCGCGATGAATATGCACCATTGGCCGCGGGTGCGCGCAACGGCGACGAGCTGCGACGAATAATTTCGGAAATGTTAGGCGAGCTAAACGCTTCGCATTCAGGAATTGGCGGTCCCGCAAGCACCGTGCAAGCAGCGGCAATCGGCCGCCTGGGTGTGCGTTTCGATCGCGAGGAATTTGAGAATAAAGGCGCGCTGCGAATCACTGAAGTGATTCCGCTGACCCCCGCAGCTGTCAGCAGTATTAAGTCAGGCGAATATCTTATCTCGGTCGATGGCGCGGCGATTGGCCCACACACAAACCTTGATGAGCTGCTGGCTTATAAGATTGGCAAGCGCGTCGTCCTTTCCATCGCTTTATCCGCTGATGGCACGAAGAAGCGTGAGGTCGTGCTGCGTCCGATTAATGGAGCGACCGAGCGCAATCTGCTTTACCGAAAATGGATCGAAGAGAACCGCGCCTACGTTGCGAAGATCAGTCAGGGCCGTCTCGGGTACATTCACATGGCTGATATGTCCCAGGGCGCGTTGACGCAGCTCAACATCGATCTCGATGCGGAGAATCAAAAACGCGACGGGGTGGTGATCGACGTGCGCAACAACAACGGCGGTTTCGTGAACGTCTATGCCATCGATGTGCTGGCGCGGCGCAGTTATTTCAATATGACACCGCGCGGTTTTTCGATGACGCCGTCGCGTAGCGCCTTGGGACAACGTTCACTTGAACTGCCGACGATCCTGATTACCAATCGTCACACACTGTCTGACGGCGAGGACTTCACCGAAGGCTATCGCTCGCTGCACCTGGGCAAGGTCGTCGGTGAGCCGACTGCCGGTTGGATCATCTTCACGTCGGGGGTTCAGTTAATAGATGGCTCGAATCTTCGTCTGCCATTCGATCGAATTACCGCGAACGATGGCACGTTGATGGAGATGCACCCGCGACCTGTCGATGTGCCGGTCGCGAAACCAATCGGCGAAAGTCTCCGCGGACGCGACAGTCAGCTTGAGGCAGCGGCGACCGAGCTTCTGAAAGAGATTGGAAGTAGATCGAGAGGGAATTGAAGGATGACGGCGTCAACGAGCCGCGTAGCGGCGACAGAGTTTAGCCCCGGGTGAGCGAGCGCAGCGAGCGTTACCCGGGGATCGCATCGCCCTTAAAATCTCGAGCCCGCTTTAGCGGGCGACAGACGACTGTGCTGTTTTGTATTCAACGTGCCCTTTGATCCATCCGCTAACGCGGATGGTACTGACCTCACTTCAATAATCTCGCCATCACGATCAGCGCGCCGAGATGATTCGAGTTGTGATCGGCCAGCACCAAAACTTCGCGTAGCACTATTTGTCCCGTTCCATGAGGAATCTCTGCGAAGAGATCGGTAGCGGGATCGCTTATGAGATCCGAAAACGCTGCCAGGTCGTTTCGAAACTTCTCGACAGTCTCGTTCCACAATTGGTCCGTTCCCGCTTCACTTTCATCAGGCCAATAACCCTTCGGCCATTTAGGTGAGACGTGCTTGGCATCGCGCGAGAATTCGAGGATGTCCCGTTGCGCGATTCGCATGTGCTCGAGCACTTGCCATGCGGTGTAAGGAAGTCCCTCGATACGCTGCCCGCATTTCTCAACCGGAAAATCTTTTACGAAATCATCAAAGCTGGCATGCGCGTTACCGCCCTTGAGCAAGGAGATTAAATGTTCGCGAAGTGATTGATCGTTAGTTGATTGAATCATTGGTTCGTTGATTAGAAGTCAGTACCACCCGCGTCAGCGGGTGGGATCAGCAGGCATCTGTAGAATCGCACGCTGCGCTTTATCCCACCTCCTGACGGAGGTGGTACTGACTTCATGTCCTCTTCCGGCTAATCCGGTAAG
>DASWQK010000393.1:0-6559 GCA_036403735.1 Pyrinomonadaceae bacterium | reverse complement strand
CAGCATCAAAAGCGATCCTACTGCCGTGTAGATGAAAAACTTAACTGCTGCATAGACACGCCGCTCACCGCCCCAGATTCCGATCAGGAAAAACATCGGCACCAGCGAAGCTTCAAAGAAAAGATAGAACAGCAGTAGGTCGAGCGAGACGAAAACGCCGATCATCGCTGACTGAAGTAACAACATCAGCGCGTAGTAAGTCAGTTGCCGCTTCGTGATCGCAGTCCAGCTCGAGAGCACGGCGATTGGCATTAATAGCGTCGTCAGCAGAACGAGCCAGAGACTGATGCCATCGATACCGACGTGATAACGCGCTCCGACCGCCCCAATCCAGGAGTAATTTTCTTCCAGGACGAACGTGCTGAAGGTCCCCCCGCCGCCTTTGATTAGCAACAGCGAAAGCAGAAACGCGAGCGTCGTGAATCCGAGCGCGATCCAACGATAGTGTGATTCTCTGGAGCCGGGCGTAAGGCTGTAGACAACCGTGGTCGCCGCGCCAATCACCGGCAGAAGAATCAGAATTGTGAGCAGATGACTCTGCATGATTACTATCATCATCGTTTAGAGGCGGGCTACCGCGCGCCCGTGTCGGGCAGTAGCCCGACTCTAAACGGCAAAGAAAACCTATCTCACCAAGAATCTCAAAACATGCGCGCCGCTGTACGCGAAGTAACCGATGATAATCACCGCACCCGCCAGAATGATCGCGGCATACGCGCGGACGTAGCCGAGCTGCATGTAACGAATGGTTCGTCCAAACCTGACCACCGCGCCGCCGATCGTGTGGATGGTTCCATCGATCACCCCGATATCGAAAAGCTTCCACAATCCTTCGCGCGAACCCACCTTGATCGGTTGAATGATCGCGGCATCGTAAATCTCGTCGACGTAATACTTGTTCTCGAGCAATCGCGGCATAACAAGCAGGGGTTTTTGCTGGAACATGAACCAACCGATACCGATGCCGGTGAGCGCAATCATCACTGAGATCAGCGCCAGCAGTCGTTCTTCATTGATCTCCTGAGGATTGGGCGTCTCTTCCGAAGACGCTGCGCCCGGCGCACCACCAACCGGAGCGACAGCAGGTTTGCCGTCGACTGGTTGTGGCGCAGGCGACAGCCAATGCACAGGCGGCGCGCCATTCTCGCCAATGGCCGCAGTGGCTGGAACGGGGCTGATCACAGGCGCCAATACTTTTTCAAAATAATTTTCGGGATGACCGCCGACGAGCGAGCTGATCGCGTACGGCACTCCCACCAATCCGCCGACAGTCGAGAGGATCGCCAAAACGATTAGCGGAATCGTCATCGAGAGCGGCGATTCGTGGGGCGTGTGGCTGTTGCGCAAACTGTCAGTTTGCGGTTCGTGCGCTTCATGATCGGCGTCGTGCAAACTAACAGTTTGCGTTACAAAACGTTCCGTTCCCCAGAACGTCATCACCATCAGTCGCGTCATGTAAACTGCAGTTAACAGCGCCGTGACTGCTCCGACAAACCACAGGGCCTTGGCGGCTCCTCCCGGCATATTGAATGACCCGGCGCTCCAAACCTTCCAGAGGATTTCATCTTTCGAAAAGAAGCCGGCCCAGATCGGCACCCCACAGATCGCCAGCCAGCCCGCGCACATTGTCAGCCAGGTGATCGGCATGTACTTGCGCAAGCCGCCCATGCGGCGCATGTCCTGCTCGTGATGCATTCCGTGAATCACTGAACCCGATCCGAGGAACAGTTGCGCTTTGAAAAACGCATGCGTCATCACGTGAAAGATGGCCGCGACGAATGCCCCGACTCCGCAAGCCATGAACATGTAACCGAGCTGCGAAATCGTCGAGTAGGCGAGAACTTTCTTAATATCGTTTTGGGCCAGCCCGATGGTGGCCGCGAACAGGGCGGTGGCCGCTCCGATGATCGCGACTATGAACATCGCGAAAGGTGCGTGGGTGAAGATCGCCGAGCAGCGCACGACCATGTACACGCCTGCCGTCACCATGGTTGCGGCGTGAATCAGCGCGGAAACGGGTGTGGGACCAGCCATCGCCTCCGGTAACCACACGAACAAGGGAATCTGCGCGCTCTTACCCGTGGCGCCGATGAAGAGAAGAACTGCCAGAGATGTAATTCCGCCCGCAAAGATCGCATGCCAGGTGAATCCATCGATGGGCATAGAAGCGATTGTGGAGAGCGCGCTGGTCACACCAGTCTTATTGAAGAAGCTGATTGAAGGTGCGCCGGCATTCGACGTCAACCAGAAGAGCAGAAAGATGCCGAGCACAAAACCCCAGTCACCAACTCGATTTGCGATAAAAGCTTTTTTCGCCGCCGGCGCCGCCTCTTCTTTGTCGAGGTAGTAACCAATCAGCAGATATGAGCAAAGGCCGACGCCTTCCCAGCCGACAAACATCAGCAGGAAATTGTCGCCGAGAATGAGCGTAAGCATCGCGAACATGAACACATTCAGATACGCGAAGAAACGATAGTAACCGCGGTCGCCGCGCATGTAGCCGGTCGCGAAGATGTGAATCAGCAGTCCGACAAAGGTGATGAAGAGCGCGTAGATGCCGCTCAGTCGATCCATTGCCAAACCGAAGTCAGCCCGGAACGAGCCCACCTGAATCCACGTCCATAAATGATCCATGATCGGCTGCGTAGACCGCAGCGCGCCATCCGATTTGAATGCGAAGTAGAAGCTGAGAATCGTCGAGATGCCGACTGAGGCACACGCGACCAGGCCAATGAATCGTTCATTGCGCAGACGACGACCGACGAACCAGTTGATGACTGCACCGGCCAGCGGAGCGAAGATGATTAGACTCAGAAGGTGGTTATTCATCAATCGGGCGCACCGTCAAGAACGAGATCATTAGAGTTTTGTACACTGTGACCCGAATGCGGTTCGATGAACGAAAAACAGACCGCTGACCTTTTGGGGTCAAGAACCTCGCGGGCAAATATGACTCGACAGAAAGCTCATAGGCTCCTGACGGTAAAGCGCGAAACATATTCTTTGGTCGATGAAAATCCTGGACGGCCGAAATCACGTCGTTCCAATACAGATCAGCCAGGTTGACTTCAAATTCAAATGACTCGCCGTTGGGTATTGAAACGCTTTGCCCCAGTGAATAATTTGCAGCAAAGCAATCCAATCGATGACAGTCCATGTAACGCCTGGGGTGTGTCATCATGATTCTGATGGCTTGGGAACTCTCAATCTTAATCGTTTGCCCGGTCTGATTGATAATCTTTGTCTTGACGATCGTTTCAGCATAGGAGGTGAAAGTCGTATTGCTGCTGGAAATCGACATAGCGATGTTTTTGCTTACCGTTTGCGCCAAAGCGCCTGATGACGAGAGCAGGAAACACAATCCTGCCACCAGGCATTTCGAGTTAGTTACACGCATCACAGCTTTAATATGCTCGCCTCATCCACATCCAACGATTCCCGGCTGCGAAAGATGGCGATAATAATTCCCAAACCCACGGCGGCTTCCGCGGCTGCGACGGTCATGACGATGAAGACGAACAACTGTCCCGTCACGTCGCGGAAGAAACTCGAAAAAGCCACAAACGTCAGATTCACGGCATTGAGCATCAGCTCGATACACATGAACATCGAGATGACGTTGCGCTTAATCAGCACGCCGACGACGCCGATGGTGAACAGCACCGCCGAAAGCGCGAGATACCATGAAAGTTGTGGGGCCATAAAAGCAGAAATCAGAAGTCAGAAATCAGAATAAGCAAGTTACTCGTCATCCGCGTGGGCGGCGCCGGCCACACCTAACAATTGCTCACCCTCTTCAGTCGAACGTGCCACCACCGGGGTCAAATCCGGTGTTGAGCGCGGATCCAAAACTTCTTTCGCCAGTACTTGAAATCCGGGTACAACAACTACATTGCGCGGCAACAATCCACCTCGCCGCGCGAGCGTCATCGCGCCCACCACCGCCATCAACAGCAGGATTGACGTAATCTCAAACGGCAGCAGGTAAGTCGTGAACAGCCCGGCCCCGATCGATGACGTCAGGCCCACGTCGGAAATATTGGTGGTCGGCGTGCCGGGCGATGAGTGCACGAAAACAATGATGAATGCCGTCTCTGCGAACAGAATTGCTGCGAGGCCTATAGCGATCGGGACCAGTGCGCGCAGGCGTAGCGGCTGTCGCTCTTCGTCTTCCACGTTCAGCAGCATGATGACGAACACAACCAGCACCATGATGGCGCCCGCATACACAATCACTTGCACGGCAGCGATGAACGGCGCCGCCAGCGTGACGTACAAACAAGAGAGCGAGATGAATACGCCGATGAGCGAGATGGCGCCGTAGAGCGGGTTGCGCTGCACGACCATTGAAATCGCGCATCCTACCGCCATCCCGGCAAACAATATGAATAACAGTCCTAACATTGCTTTGTGTTTCTCTGTGTCCTCTGTGGTTAAGATTCTTTCACCACGGAGGACACAGAGGAGCACAGCAATCACCCACCCCAACCCGTCGTCGTCTTCAAAAACTTTGCGAGGTAATCAAACGCGCCCGACCATTGAATGGTCGCGGTCAGAACAATGTTGATAATTGCCAGCGGCATGAGGAACTTCCAGCCGAAGCCCATCAACTGATCAAAACGAAAGCGGGGCAGCGTGCCGCGCAGCCAGATGTAGAAGAACAGAAAGAAAATTACTTTGCCCAGAAAATAAAAAACACCCAGCCACGGAAGTTGGTGCACGAATGGCCCGTTCCATCCGCCGAGGAAAAGGGTCGTCGCCAGCATCGACACCGTGAACATGTTCACGTATTCAGCCAGGAAGAACAGCGCAAACTTCATCGCGCTGTATTCTGTATGAAATCCCGCGACCAGTTCAGTCTCTGCTTCAGGCAGATCAAAAGGCACGCGGTTCGTCTCGGCGATCGCGGCGATCAAATAAACTACGAAACCGAGCGGCTGCACCCAGATCAGGTTCCAACCCGTAATCCCCAGATGACCTGATTGCTGCTCCACGATGCTGTAGAGATCGAGCGTGCCCGATTGCAGGATCACGCCAATCAGTGCCAGACCAAGCGCGAGTTCATACGAAATCATCTGCGCCGACGAACGCAGACCGCCCATCAAACTGTACTTGTTATTTGAAGACCAGCCGGCCAGCGCGATTCCGTAAACTCCAACTGATGTCACGCCCAGCACGTAAAGCAACCCGACATCGAAGCGCGCAATGACCAGGCGAATGGTGCCGATGATCGGCAGGTGTATTTCCGGCCCGAAGGGATAGACGACGATCGTCATCAGCGCCGCCGTGGTGGCAATTACCGGCGCCAGGAAATAAACAAAGCGCGTCGATTTATCAGGGACTATATCTTCCTTGAGAATGAATTTGAGCAGATCGGCAAACGGTTGCAGAGCTCCGCCGGGGCCCACGCGATTCGGCCCCAGGCGACCCTGGATAAATCCGAGTACACGGCGCTCTGCCAGAACCGTGTACGCGACCATAGTCATCACGACGGTAAAGGCCACCAGGATGCCGATCATCAAAAGGACCAGATGTTTTAGATCTTCCATTATCGAAAAGTTAATCGTTTAGAGGCGGGCTACTGCCCGCCCGCTTTGTCGTTGAAGGCGGCCAGTAGCCCGCCTCTAAACGTATTCACACAACCACTGGCTCCCGCTTCAAATCTTCATCAATCGTGATCTGATACAGCGGTGAAATGGCAAAACTCTCGGGCACGGGATTGCCGGCAGCCAGCAAATGAATCTGTGGCGTCTTGCTCATTAACGTGCCCGGCTTAAACAACTCATGCCCGACTGACGGAGTCACGTGCGACTTTTCGCCTTCATCCGGCAAAGCTTCTACCGATCCGCGCATCGCGTTCATCTCATTTGAAAGATCGCGCGGCGCCGTGATCGCATGTTTGACCTGCACAGGATTGCTCTCGTCTTTCAAAAGCGGATATCGCAGCCCGGCGTAAGCAGGAATTCGATCCGCAATCTCACGAAACACCGCGCTCGACGATCGCTCGAAACCAAAGTCGACTCCGAGCTCGTTTGCGAGCCGTGCTGTGATCATCCAATCGGCCAGGGATTGGTGCACCGGCTCGATTGACTGGCGCACGCGTTGAACCAGTCCGCCGCTGTTCGTGAACGTGCCGTCAACTTCGGCGAACGACGCAGCCGGCAAGACGACGTCGGCGAATTCCGTAGTCTCAGTTTCAAAAAGCTCCTGCACTAACAAAAAGTCGAGCCTCGCCAGGGCATCGGAATGTTCCTGCAAATGCGCCGGCAAAAGACTTCCAGCGATATACATTGCCCGGATTGATTGGCCCGCGGCGCTTAACAAATCGGTTGGCGTGTGCGCTTCGCCCTGGGCCATATCGTGCGCGCCGATGCTGTTGTTAAAGAGTGGCAGCGGATGCAGCAAAACGCGACGACCTTCAGCAGCAAGCAGGTAAGGGAACTGAGCAACGATCGCCCGGGCCGCGGCGCTCAGTTCACTACCGAACATGACGATGACATCGCCCTGCGTTTGATTAATTGCCGTGCGCGCGGTCTCGAGGTCGCGCGCATCGATGCCC
>DASWQK010000392.1:0-4556 GCA_036403735.1 Pyrinomonadaceae bacterium | reverse complement strand
TTTCCGTCGATCGTTTGGTAAAAAACCTGTTGGTAATGCCGTATTCGATCTCATTCGTGTCGGCAATCGCGTCAAGATAATCAAAGCGAATTATCTGGTTGAAGTTATCGATGCCCGCGACCCGGCGATAGATCAAGTACGGCTCGATTACGTGGCGGAACCGGACCGTGCCGTCGCTGCGCCGGAAGTTACGCGCCAGCGCGGGCGGCCGCAAGTCCAAATCGAATTCGCCATAGCCGCGAATTAGATCGCGCGGCGAAACAAACTGCGTCACCGGATCGATGGAATTTGAATAGTAAGTTGCGCGCGCGCCCGCGGTCGCGGTCAAATTCCAACCGCCAAAGCTTAGCGGCAACTCGACACTCGGATGCAGGTCCAGGCGTTGGACCACAGAGGGCGTGATGATTGGCGCGCGGCCCGCCTCAGTGACAAACGTCAATAGATCCGCCGGAGTTTCTTTACGGCTGACTCCTTCGGCGGCAGTCTCAAACGAATAATAGAGCGGAATGTTTTTCAGCCATGGGAATGGCGATGGCCGCCGATCCAGCGAGATGGCCGGCAATTCACGGATGCGAATCTGCGAGTCCTGCAACGAGGTCGCCTGCGAATTCATCCGCACATTGAAACTGTAAGCGTTGTAATTCTTGTTGAGAAAAACCTGCGAACGCTCTTCGGGCGAAATCGCCTGCTGGATCGAATCAGAAAAAATCTGGCGAAAGGCCAGGCTTGAAGTAATGTTGACATCGGCGGCCGCAAGGAATCCGTTCGGAAAATAATGAACCGCGTCGATGTAAAAGCTCGAACCGCCCTGGTCCGGGTGCTGCGCGTCTTTCTTTGGACCAAACATTCGATCCTTCACCGCATAGAATCCCATATTGAAGAACGAGCGCGAGTTCGCCCGCGTTCGCAGATCGCCGCCGATTCCGATGCCCCGTTGCGAGAAAAAATCCCCGCGGAAAGTGAAATCGGCGGAACGGCCCAGTGTCAGGTAGTACGCGTCAGAAACGCGAAAACCTTTTTCACCTGAAGCGCTGAAGGTCGGCGTCAGAAAGCCTGAGGCGCGATCGATGTGCTTCAGTGACATTGATGCGTAAGGCATATAGATGATCGGCAGGTTCTTGATGCGGAACGTCGGCGAGGTAATGCGCGCGCGGTCACCGGTCTTGATGCGGGCTTTCTTCGCATGAAAACTCCATTTAGGTTTTTCTTCATCGCACGCAGTGATGGTGACGTTCGTCAAAACGATCGTCGTCAGATTGATTCTCTCAACCCGATCGGCGACGAAATACATGCGGGTGCCGTCATTCGTCTGGTTGGTATAGCCGGTCGAGTTTTCAAAGAAGCCCGTCTTGGTCTTGTAATTCCATTCCGCATGACTGCCGGTAATGCGTTGCTGATCGCCCTGATCGAAAACGACGTTCCCATCGGCGACGACCAGGTTCTTCGCGTCGTATACAGTTATCTTGTCTGCCTGCACGCGAAAGGTTCCGATGCGCGCATCGACAGCGCCTTCGCAAACCGTAACCAGAGCTTCTTTCGGGCCCGATGTGGTTTGTCTTCCGCAATCGAGATGTAAGACATCGCCAGGTTGGATCGTGGGAATTTTTCCCGACGATGATGGACGCACCGGCTGGTCCTGTTGCAGCGGATTAACGTAAGGAGTATCGGTGACCGGATTTTCGACTTTGCGATCGACAGGATTGGTCTGCTGCCCTAATGCGGCGGGCGCAAACAGAGCAATAAGGATCAAGCAAGCGAAGTTTGCGAGCGCGCGCGTCATTGCCAGTCTTGTTTTTTTTGCATCTCCCTCTCTCGCTGGGAGAGGGTAGGGGTGAGGGCTTAGCGCCGAGTCAAACTCGTGTGTTAGTTTTCTCACCGACCAAATCCAAACCCGAAAGGGAGTTCCTTGTGCTCTCGCCGCCAGCTTCATCCTTCACTTTGTCCCGCATCCCACAGGGAGAGCGAGAGAAAGCGCCAACATATAATCAATCGCGCCTTCTGCGAAATCGAAAAAAGTCGCAGCAGGCGCGCCGTTTTCACTAACGGAATGCGCCGATGCTAACATGCGCGCGCGATGAGCGACAAGATGATGTAGGGCAGGCTTTCTCCCTCTCCCTTTGGGAGGGTGAGGGCTTGCGAAACGCACCACCTCTGATTCCTGTTCTCCAAAGAAGCACTCGAGCGAGATAGCTACCGATGAAACGACAGCAATACCGCGGCGGATATCAAATTGCAGGATTGGTGACACTTGCTCGTGAATTACCAAAGCAACAGACGTCAGCTGAAGACTTGCTTTGGCACCTACTTCGCGACCGTCAGTTATTGGGCTTCAAATTTAGACGGCAACATCAACTGGGCGATTATGTCACTGACTTCTTTTGTCGGGAGCCTGGATTGATTATCGAATGCGATGGTGAGATCCACGATCGAAATGAAGCCTGGCACCACGATCAAAACCGTGACGCGTATATGATCAATCTGGGGCTTCGCATGTTCCGGATTTCCAACGAACGGATTTTGAATGACACGCAGAACGTGCGGCTCGAGCTACAACAACATCTCCCCTCTCATTCTGGGATTGGAGTTCGGATAGAGGGACTAACGATGCTCACTAAACCCTCACCCCGCCCCTCTTCCAGGAGGAGAGGGAGAAAAGCATGAACCATCTTCCCCTCCTAATCGTCGCCGGCGAAGCTTCCGGTGATGCGCATGCCGCGTCGCTGGTGCGCGCGCTGCGCGATGCTGCGCCTGAAACTCAATTCGAATTCTTTGGCTCAACGGGAATCCAGATGCGAGAGGCCGGCGTCGAGCCGATCGTGAAAGCAGACGAGCTGGCAATACTCGGATTGTGGGAAGTCGGCCGCGCGTTGCCAAAATTCTGGCGCGCCTTTGGCGAATTGAAACGCGCTGCAGAGAACCGAAACCCAGCCGCCGCGATTCTGGTTGATTGGCCCGATTTCAATTTGCGTCTGGCGCGCTGGCTTCACCGCCGCCGCATTCCGGTCATTTATTATATAAGTCCACAACTTTGGGCCTGGCGTTCTTATCGCGCGCGCACCATTCAGCGCGACGTGGACCTGCTGCTATCGATTCTTCCTTTTGAAAAAGACTGGTACGCCGCGCGTGGCATCACCAGGGTCGAGTATGTGGGCCATCCGCTCGCAGGCGCAGTGCATCCGCGTTTTGATCGCGCAGAATTCTGCCGGCAAAACGATTTGCATTCGTCGCAACCGATCGTCGCTTTGTTGCCGGGCAGCCGTCACAAGGAATTGGTTCGCATTCTGCCGCCGATGCTCGAGGCGATTTTACCTCTTCAACAGCAGCGCCCGGACGCGCAGTTTGTGGTCGTGGTCGCGCCCAATCGCGATCTCGATGAAGCGAAACAGATCGTCGCCGCGCATGCGCACCCGTCGTGGTCAATCGATTCGCCGCGAGTCGTTCATCATCAAACACGTGAAGCTCTGGCGGCTTGCGACGTGGCGGCGATCGCCAGTGGCACCGCAACTTTGGAAGCTGCGCTCTTAGCAACGCCCATGGTGATCGTTTATAAAGAGTCGACGGTGAATTGGCACGCGCTCGGCAGCCTGATTACGACTGAACATTTTGGTTTAGTAAATCTCATCGCGGGCCGCCGTTTGGCGACTGAATTGATTCAGGATGATTTCACGGGCGAGGCGTTAGCGCGTGAATTGGATGCGTTGCTCGATCCCGATCGCAATCTCGCCATGCGAACCGAGTTGAAAGAAGTCATGAAAAGGATCGGCGAACCTGGCGCTTCAGCTCGCGCTGCTAAGGTCATAATTGAACTAATAAATAAGAATGTGTCAGAAGCCCGTCCCCGGGGTCCCCAGCCGGGCAGCCCGGCTGGGGTGGGGCGGTGAGGGAGGGCAACGTTGCCCACGCTAACGCTCGGGCTTCTGACACAAAACCTTGGAGATTTATGGCACGACGTCGTTGGACAAAACTTCTCGTAATTATCTTTCTTGCTTTGATCGTCCTGATCGGCCTCGGCATCACCTTCACGATCGGTTGGCGTCCGATTATCGGCGCGAAGCAGCGCGCTTTGACGGATCGAAAATTCGAAGCAACGCCCGAGCGGTTAGCTCGCGGAAAGTATCTGGCTGACGGCGTGAATGGATGCTTTGGCTGCCACACGGATGCTGATTGGTCCAAGTCGGGCGCGCCGCCGGTAGCCGGCCGAGAGGGCTCTGGCCATATCTGGGTCGATCAGGATCTGCCCTGGCTCGTTTCGCCGAACATCACGCCTGACAAAGAGACTGGCGTGGGTAATTGGACCGATGACGCTCTGGCGCGCGCAATCCGCGAAGGCATTGGCCATGATGGCCGCGCGTTGTTCCCGTTCATGCCTTATCCGCATTATCGAGACATGGCTGATGAGGATCTCGCTTCGATCATCGTTTACCTGCGCAGCGTTCCGCCGGTGCGCAATCAATTGCCAACGACAAAAATGCCTTTCCCGCTAAACTTCCTGATACAGAACGTGCCGCAACCAGTGACTGCGGCAGTCGCACCGCCTGATCAATCTTCAGACGTGG
>DASWQK010000391.1:0-5306 GCA_036403735.1 Pyrinomonadaceae bacterium | reverse complement strand
AGAAGGATTGGGAGCAGAAACGTTATCACCCTGGAATGCACGCCAAGACTCTGATCGTAGATGATGAAATTGCAATCATCGGCTCTGCAAATCTAAACCAACGCTCGTTTACCTATGACAGTGAAACATCGGTTGTTGTATTTAACGATGGTGAATCGAAAAAGAATTTTGCAGCTACTTTCAGAAGGAAAACTTGGACGGACTTCCTGAGAGTAAAAAGCAATGCTCCTGGTCCGGGCGAGCTAGACACTTTTGCCGCGCAAGGCTTGCTTCCGGCTATTGTGCAGAACGCTCCTACGCATAATGCCTTCATACTATACAGTGCGTTTGTTAAGGATAGTTCTGATCAGGAGGATCTGGACGATAGAATAATAAACTATCTAAGTAATATGACTGTTAATGGGTTCAAAGTGTCTTTTCCGACGGGCACCCTGTCTCTATCTGCTGGAGACAAAAAGATCTTAGACAAATTTGTCATAAGCGAAGATTCCATCCACGAAATATTTGATACTCTTTGGGAAAATATCATAGATCCCGACGGGAACGCGTAATTTACGACCGTGAAGTACGCGTACTAAGTAACCTCCCATCTGCGCAAGCCCTTAGAGATCATAGAAGTGCAGATCGCGCCCAGTCAGCAGCTTAGTAATCAAAACGACTTGTCCAGCATGCATCGAAAAGTGCTCGACGACGTGAAGAATCGCTTCCAGCACTGAGACATCTGATCCCTGGATGGTGCGGCGCTCAACAAGTTGATTCGCGTCGAATTGCTCCAGCGTCGCGTCAACGTCGGCCAGCGTTCTCTTCAACAGTGAATGAAGATCCTCGCGCGCAATCGGGTCGCGTTGGGCAAACTCAGCATCACGATCGCGCGCGTCCGCGACGCCGCCTATGCCGCCCACGATCCATTGGCGCGCATTGCCGCTCAGATGCAACAGCAGGTTCCCAATGCTGTTCGATTGTTCATTCGGCCGCCACCAGATTTGCTCATCGGTCAGCCGCTCGAGACACCTTTCGATCTTCGGCAGAAAGTCTTCAGTGAGATGATAGCGTGAGCGCGAAATGAATTCCTGGCCAGTGTTGTTCATAAGATAGTTGTCGGGCTTTCGGAAACTAATATTCCTCTGTTAGCTCCAGTTTTTCAGGGCGTTGTTTGTGCTTTGCTTTGCGTCCCGCGGGTCGCGCTTTTGGATCGGGCTTCGCCGCACTCAAGGGATGCCCCGCAGGTGCCAGCGGGCGGCGAATCGAACTAATGATCGATGCCTTTCGCTTCCCGCGTTTCGAGCGTGAAGATTTCATCGCGTTTTGTTGGGGCGATCTCCAACGCGATGCTATCCCCGCACGTGAAGACTGTCAATTGTTCTGATTGACTCAATAGGCCTTATTCAGACGGCCCTTTCGCCGCCAGCTTCAGATATTTCTTGATCGCATCAGGCAGATCGCCGGTGTGCTCCCAGCTCGATGTGATCTCGCGAAATCTCACAATGCCCTCAGCGTCGATTAGAATGTAGGTCGGGAACGCGCGGACCTCAAAAGCGCGCTGGATGTGATGATCGCGATCGAGATACTGAGTCCAGGCCATTTGATTCTTGTCGATGAAACCGCGCCACTTTGCCTCGTCGCCATCACTGCTGACACTGATCATTTTAAACTGGGGCTCTTTCGCGAATCGTCTCTGCAGATCGCGGAGCGCCGGCACCGAAGCTACGCACGGCGCCCGCACCAGGTGCCCCAAAAATCCAGCAACAGAACCTTGGCGTGCAAATCTTCGAGCGAGACGAATTCGCCGTCGGCAGTAGTGAGCGAAAAATCCGGAGCGTAAGCCGCGCGCGCGCGGCGCGGATTCTCAATCAACCTGGCAGCACTCTCGGCTTTCGATCCGTTGGGTTGTGCCTCGACATATTTTTTCAGCTCGACTATTCCCTCTGCGTCGCGACCCAACTCGAGCAAAGTGAAACCAAGGTTGTAACGAAGTATTGGCAGTTCAACGCTGAGGGCGAGACCTTTGCGAAATACAGCCTCAGCATCAGCCAGTTTTTCTGATCCTTGACGGCGGCCTGAGTCTGCAACGCAATGCCTTGAAAGTTATAAGCCTGGGCGAGACTCTGCACGTCACCGGGCGCAACTTCGATCACTTTTTCGCAGGTCTCGACAACATTCTTGTACGCCTCCAGTCCAAAGTAAGCCTGGGCCATTCCCAGCAGACACTCGGCGGACTTTTTGTCGCGCATGTCGTTAGCCCGCTTATAACCCTTCAGCGCGTCTTCATAACGGCGGCGCCGCAGCAGATCATTCGCCTTGGCAACTTCAGAATCATACGTGTCTTCGCCCTGAGACCGGACGGTTGGCGCGCCGATCCAAACCCCGGCGACGAACACCAGAATAACCAGCAGACAAGCCGGACCACTGGAAAATCGGATTACAGATCGCGGGTGTGCTTGAACAGCGCAGGAATTCATGGCAATGCTCCCTCCTTGCGGCAAATAATATCACCAGCAAGTGAACACCGGTAAGGCTCAAAACCGAGTTTGTGATCCGGTATTACAGACGTCTACGCCGGCCGGCGCAAAACAACTAATTTCTGCGGGTCTGTTCCGGACAGGATGGCCAAAAAACTTAGGCTTCGTTAGGCTGCTGGCGGCGAGAGCGAATCAGGTTTTCGATGGCTGTGGCAGTTTCTGCACGTTGTCGTTGTTCAAATTCGGTGACCCATTCGGTTACCGTGTTGACGATGTCATGGGCAGTCTTGCGGACAACTTTAGGTTTGCCACGCTTGCGGTTAACGCGCTCAGCACGTTTGACGATTTTTACTTTTCTTTCGGACATAACTAACTCAGATATAAACTAAAAGGAGAGCGGGTTGCAATCAGGATAAACGAAATATCTGGTTTAAAGTTCCGGCCTGGTTGGCCCGATCTCTCTTGGGAAAGCAACTATTAGACGCCGATCCGGCCCTTATAGTTGCAGAAATAGTACTCTAAAATGTTACGAGGTTGTTAATTCTGAGGCTCTTTCCGCTGTGGCCTTCTCTTTCATATCGACTTTCCGGCACGTGCGCGGTCAAATAAACACGACGGACTGTGACATGGGAATCTCAAACCGTTTGCGGCAGCGAGGGCAGGCGACCATGTCGTCAATGCGTACCATGTAATCGCGCGACTTCGCGAACCGCGCGCGATCCATTTCGTTAGCGCCGCGCGGCGGTGTCTGCTTCCGCGTTCGCGTCATCCAGCGGACATCATAATCACTGCGCTCGCGGCAGCTCGGGCACACGAATGATGCGCGTTTGCTTTCCTGTTTCTCGTTAAAAAAATCTCGTTCGTCCATGAATAAGCGGCCCTTCGTATAAGTCGTGCCTTCAATTCAAATCATTCTTCCGATTCAGCGTTAGTCGTGCTCGCCGATGCAGTCATTACCAAGTTTGGCCGGAGCAGTTTCGCGACCGCCGCCACCAAACGGCCGGCATCGACGGGCGCGGGCTCGAAGCCGTCGGCCCCCTGGGCCAGGGCCATGGTGGGCTGTCCGGTTCCCCATTCAGCGATCGTCAAGACCAGCAGACGGCGAAGCGACGGGTTCGACCGAATTCGTTTGATCAACGAAACGCCGGTGATTGGTCTGTTCAAATCTACGATCACCAGATCGAACTGTGACTGGATCAGCCGCTCATATCCATCATTGGCACTTTCCGCGACTGTAACCGTGAATCCATGTCCGTCGAGCGCCCGCTGAAGAGATGCGTTTGGCTCGTCGTCCGAGATAATCATGATTCGTTCGTTCATCTTGTTGCGCCTCACGCGAAACAATTACGCTTGCACGGCGAGTCCGCCGCCCGGGGTTAAGCAGGAACAAACGGTGCGGAAACGCTCGCGCCAGCGCGCGGGTCACTGCACCTCTGATATCAATGAACTCTCACGCGCTTGCTAACGCAAGCGGTTCAGTACTCGAATCACACAGATCGCGCAAATATTGAAAACTATAAATGCCGGTTTCGTGTCCGTCGCTCCAGCGAAAATTCAGCGCATAGCGACCCACAATCGAAACATCCTTAATCTCAACTTCGTCCGAGATCGCCTCTGCTTTCAGGGTGCGCTCGCCAGTCCATTCGTTTACACATTGCGCGCACGGGCACGCCCGGCGCAACCTGGCAGCGTCATAGTTGCAAACTTTTTCATCGGCCCAGCTAATCCGCAGGTGTGTATCGGTCACTTGCGAAATCTCACGTGGCTCGATCGCCTGGCGTCGTTGTGCGATTTCCATTGGCTATTATCGGCCCGCCTCTCACTGCTCGCTGTTTACTTTCGCAACCGCCGCCGCAACCTCATCGGCCTTCACCTGAAAATGCGAAGCGTTCCACACAGATTTACCATCTTTGATAATCAACACCTGCGGCGATTCGTGATTCACTTGCCAGCGCTTTTCAACCTCGTCTGAAACGGACCGTGCGTGTTGCACTACCACTATACCAATGGGCAGCTCCAACTTCGACATTTCGGTATAGGCGCGGCCACTGATGCCGCAGGTGTCGCTGTGCTTGAACACCACTCCGGCCGAACCATTCAAGTTCGCCACAAAACGATCCAGCGATTCAAGATCGGCAATTTCGGTGAAGTGATTGTCCATCATTGTTCGATCTGTTTCGCTTCATGATAGACCAGCGAGTGGCTTGTCACAATGTTAAGGCTAAGAACAGTATTGACAAAGGCTTAAGGCGCGCCTAGCCTATACTTCATCAATAGCCGAGTCAGCGCTGTTCCCCGGACCCTTGAACGGGCCGGTCCATTTACGATAGCAAAATCCGCTTTTAGGAGTTGTCAATAAAAATGAAAGCCCCCTTTTCGAAGTCGATCCTGTTCCTGGTCGTCTGTAGTTTTCTCTGCTTAAGCATCACCGCATCGGCGCAGCGCCGCGACCGCGGGCCCAAATCGGTGAGCAAAGCCGCCGGTCTCGTCGATGAGGCTGAGAAGCTGTCAGAGGACAAGAAGTATCCGGAGGCGATCGAAACCTACAAGATCGCGATTCGCCTCGATCCAAATTATGCGCCGGCTTTTGGCGGACTCGGCGACGCGTACTTCAATAGTGGAAATTCGGAACAGGCGCTGGTCGCTTACAAAGAACAAGTACGCCTCGCGCCGAATGATGCCGACGCGCAATATGATCTCGGCTATTTCTTTAACGCGATGGGGCGTCACGGCGAGGCATTCGCGCCGCTGGTAAAAGCCACGTCCCTCGATCCAAGTTTTGCCGAGGCATTCTACGGAATCGGCTATGCGTACTCGCGCGGCGCAGATTTTGAGAAATCGATCCCC
>DASWQK010000390.1:0-4264 GCA_036403735.1 Pyrinomonadaceae bacterium | reverse complement strand
GCAAACGCGTCTTTGTGATCTTCCAGGAATCGCTCGGCTTCTTTACCGGCATCAGCCAAAGAAATCGACGAGCCGAGACTCGACAACCGGCGCGCGTGATCGGTTGATAAAGCGAGCGGGCCACTGAGTGATTCGCCAAGTCCGCGGGCGGCGACAAACCGGAGAGCGCCCAGGTCCCGTTCGTATTCGCCGACCGCGCCGCGGCGAATCGCGAGGGAGCCGAGCAATAAATGAAACGAGGTCCGCAGCATCTCATCAAAGTCGCCAGCGGCCGCGATCTCCTGGCCCAGATCAGCCAGGGCTGAGAATGTATGAAGTAATCGTTGAGTGTTTGTATCCATGAATATTCGTTTCAGAAGCCCGACCGTCAGGGAGGGCTAGTCACGCCACGGAGCCCTTCCTTACGGTCGGGCTTCTGAAATTAATGAAAGGGCTTCGTCTTCGCTGGACACCAGACTAACGTGTCGTGTCAGACCCAGCATCTGAAATAATTCTGCCGTATGATTGTTGACATCGGAAAAAATCAATCGCGCGGTACTTTTTTCGGCGGCATCGATTACGCCGACGAGAATCGAAACTCCAATGCTGTTGACGATTTCTGTGTCTCGAAAATTGATGATGAGCGTACGGTGGCCGGATTCAAGCTGGCGTTTGCACTCGCGCTCGATGCGTTCACCGCTCAGTTTGTTGAGATAGTCGCTGGCGTAAATAATAGCTGCGTCACCAACACACCGTGCCCGTACAGAACTTTCCCCTGTGTCTGACATCTTCAGTAAGGCCCCCCTCTTACTGCTGTTTGGAGTGACCGCCTGAAGGCGGAACTCCGAACTTACCGATTGTACTTCGTCATCTTCAATTGCGTGCCGTCATCGACGCGTTCAAATTCCACTTCATCCATCAACGTCTTTATCAGTTTCAATCCCCAACCACGCCGGCCGCCATTACCCTGGTCAACAGCACTCTCGCCAGGTTGGCCGGCAACCTGCTCCGGCACTACGCCGCGGCTCGCAACAGTAACAACCAATTTATCATCTTCCACAACAAAGCGCTGGTAAATCTTGCGATCCGGGCTCAGGCTGTGCTCGGTTGCGTTGATGCACGCTTCGACGAGTGCGGTCTTAATCTGATTGATGGCCTCCGGTCGAAAGTTCACGCGACGCGCGATCTTCTCAAGCGCGTGCGCCGCGATCAATTCGCTGTCGTCGCCCATCGGAATCACCATTTCATATTCATCCGCGGCAGGCGCGGCAGGCGTGCTCGTACAGGACTGAATACGCGATGTCAGGAATTCAATCTGGCGATGACCTGACATAAATACCTCGCGCTGATTCAGCAATTCACTCGCGCTCTCAGAGAATCCTTCGCGCGCCACCAGCCAAATCCGGCTTCGCGCAAAGCCGTTCTCGCGCGCGAGAATCGCCAGACGATTGCACCACTCTTCAGCCAACTCCCGGCTCGCTTCGAGTTTCGAATCGATCTCAGCGACCAGCCAAACAATTTCATTTTCTTCAGTGTACTCAGCCGCTTCAAACCCATGCGCGACGACACAGCGCTCACTGGCGCACCCAATCGTCGATGAATAAGCCGAACAGCTCGCGGCGTAAACAATCTGCGGCAGGCGAGTCAGATCAGATTCAGTGTCGAGGCCGCTTTCAATCACGTCCGCGTCTTCACCACGATAGGCGGCAGCAAATCGATCATAGTGAAACAGGCTGGACGGCACGCTTTGACAGTCGAAGCGGTTGACGAGTTCCTGCAAGCTCAGCGCCGCTTCGCGCCGGTATTTGCGCGCCATTGTTTGCGGGGCGCGCTTCAAGGTGTCCAGCAGAGTTGTGGCGACAACCCGGGCGCGAGGTTCCGCGGTGACTTCGACTGCATAATGCACGCGCAAGTAATCCAGCCACGTGCTCGACTCAGCGTTCACCTCAATAAGGGCGCCGCTGGAATTCACTAATTCCCAGGTGTGCAGCGCATCGATGACGCGCTCGAACTCGGGGGCCGCCAGGCCCAGCCTTTTCTTCCAGGCCCACAAGGAAGACTTGGGCGTTTCACTCAGCGACGATTCATACAAAAGCCGGAACAGCGTGCGCCGGGTTTGGGCGCCGGCAGCGACAAGGTCGACAATTCGATCGAAGTATCGCTTGAGCCGCCCACCCATCAGATCATCAACATACAACCGCTGACAGGCGAGAAAGCTGGTGAGATTGGTTTGCGCTTCGCGCGCCGACTGAAGCAATTCCGCGATTAGCGCCGGGCTGTGGTTGAGCTGCTGCACAATCAGATCGCGCGTCGGCTCATTCATTTCAATTCCATACCGTCGCGCCAGGATGTCGACGACACGCCGGGCACTGTCGTCACTCAGTCTCTCGATATGGATTGTTGAGTTCGGGTCATTGACGCCATTATCAAGGTCATGAATCAACTCATTCATTTGGCGCCGCAAACCTGACACGGCCATCGGAATCTGTGCCTGGCTAATCGCCGACACGAGCCTGTGCGCCAGCATCACATCGTCGCGAAAGGGCCGCACCGCCAGGCAATCGATTAACGGGAAGACCCCGCGACCCTCGACTCTAAGACGGTGCGGCAAGCCAAAACAGAAGGTGATCAAGTTCTCGGTTGAAACTTGTTCGCGCTCAAACGCCTCAATCAAACTGTTGACCAGTTCGTAATCGCTCGGTAAAGCCAACTCAAGCAAGTCGTGAAAAGTCAGCGGAGCCTGGCACAGCGATGGGTCGACGCGGCGATACGCGATGTATTGTTGCAAAAACGTTTGAAAGAAACGCCGGGCGACATCGGTGGCCGTTGTTTCATCACGACGGAAGGCGAAGTAAAAAGGAAACGGATCGCCGCGGCGTGCGAACAGATGATCGTAGCTCTGCCGCAGCAGCTCAGATGCGCCGGCGCCCGGGGCCGCGGGCAAAACGAGCACGCGCGCATCAGTCAGCAGCGAAGCCTGTTGCACAATCTGGCGCAACTCGGCGTCGCGGCCGAAGAATTCATCGCGATTGACGCGAGCGAGAATGCGCAGCTGGGCCATTATTGCTCTTGCGAATCGGCCGATGCGGGCCGGCCTGTGCCCTGAATTGGGTGGTAAGCATAGGCGCGATTCTTGCCGTGACTCTTGGCATGATAAAGCGCGCGATCAGCAGCCCGGACGATGGCTTCCGCCGAATTCAATGAAGGTGAAAGAACAGATAAACCGATGCTCGCCGTCACCATTCCCAGAGGCTGCGACGCTCCGTGCGGAAACTTCGTCGTCATAATTTTGCGCCTGATACGATCGGCAATCACACCCGCCTCTTCGAGCGTCGTTTGCGGCAACAGGATCGAGAATTCTTCGCCACCATAGCGCGACGCGACGTCGACTTTTCGCAATGCGGCGTGCAGACACTGCGAAATAATCTCCAACGCGCGATCGCCCGCCTGATGCCCATTGAAATCGTTGTAAAGCTTGAAGTCGTCTATGTCGATCATCATGAAGCTGAGCGGATAGTCGTAGCGCTTCGACCGGCTCAACTCTTCCGTCAGTCGCGCTTCGAGGTACCGGCGATTGTGCAGGCCGGTCAACGGATCCGTGATCGACATTAGCTGAAACTGATTAGCCCGCTGCTGCCACTGCGCGCGTTCGAGAGCGAGCGCAATTTGCGGCGCCAGCAGATCGATTACGCTCAAGTCGTGCAGGTCGTACGCACCGCCGCCAATCTTGTCAGCGAGATTCAACACGCCAAATCGCCGCTGACCAATAGCAATCGGATAGCTGATGAACGAACTCGTTTTGTAGAGCCGCTCCGGCAGACTTGATCGACCCAGTTCGTCGACGGTCGCGACCAGTGGCCGGTTTTCGCGCAGCACCGCGCCGGCGATTCCCTGCCCTACGGCAATTGGCGCGACGTCTGCAACAGCCGTCGGGATTCCACGCGAAGCTTTCATCGTCAAGAGATTTGCCGATTCGTCAAACAAGAGCAGCGAGCTACGTTCGGCACGCATGAGGTCCGCAGATCGGGCCACGATCGATTCATACGTCTGGGCCGGATCGCTCGCATCTATTTGTTCCGCGAATCTGCGAATTGAATCGCCGAGAGACCGAGACTCATCGATTTCCGCCGCTGCAAAGTCAATTGATTCAACTTTGTCGCCAGCTTCTACTTGAGGTGGTTCAATATTCGCGACCGGGTGCTCGACGAGGCTTTCCGTCGTCGCGTTCACAGAAGCGGTTTCCATTCCGCGCTGCAGAGCAACAGGTTTGATTTTGCTCGCCGCG
>DASWQK010000389.1:0-8347 GCA_036403735.1 Pyrinomonadaceae bacterium | reverse complement strand
CGGGGTCGCTGGACGCTCCAGCATGAAGACGCGCCCGCCGCCTTCGATGTCTACTCGTCGCCGCTGGAAATTGATGGAGAGCATGGACAGATTCTGACGCTGGTCGACGTGACTGAAGCGACGAAAGCCGAGACTGCCTTGCGACGCAGCGAGTCTTTGGCAGCGGTCGGTTCGGCCGCGGCGCAACTCGCGCACGAAATTAAAAATCCCCTTGGAAGCATTCGGCTCGGCGTAGAGATGTTGCGTCAATACACGAGCAACGAGGAAGCCGAAAAAACCATCTCGCTGGTTGAGCGCGGAATTCATCATCTGAACAAGCTGGTAGTGGACGTTACGCAATTCTCGCGACATCGCCAGCTCGAATTATCAGACACCGACTTGCATGAAGTGATCAACTCCAGTGTCGAGTTGGTGATGGATCGGGTCCATGAGAAGGAAACCCCAATTACGATCGGCTTCGACTCCCACCAGATTCGCGGCCATTGGGACGCGGAGCAATTGCGCGAAGTATTTGTGAATTTGTTGGCTAATGCGATCGATGCCGGCCCCGCGAAGTCACCGGTGAGAATCTCAACGGAATTAATTGAGCCGAACAGTGCGCCTCGGAACTACGCTGCCGGCCGGCGAGATGGCGACCCGCGCGCGCGGATCGTCATTGCCGATGAAGGTTCGGGAATCGATCAAAAGACCCAGGCGCGTCTGTTCGAGCCATTTTTTACTACTAAGAAGCGCGGCACGGGACTGGGCCTGTCGATCGTTCGCCAGATCATCGATCTGCACGGCGGAACGATCGAAGTCGAAAGCGAAGCAGGGAAGGGAACGACGTTTAGGATTGAGTTGCCGCTCGAGTCTTCCACCACAGCTCGTTAAAGTTATCTCCGTTGCGCATACGAATGTCGTTCAAGCCTTCACGCACCCTCAAGTACTGCTAAGATTGTTGCTAATCCAACGTAACTGAACACATAGTTCTGTCGTCCTATTTGAAAAGGTGTTGGGAGAAGCGAGATTTCTACATTCCTAAATCCCCGACTCACTAATTCAAGGCGTTCCAGGGTGAAACTGCAATGTTGCAAAGAAAAGTTTTCGTCGCCTCCACAGCAAGAGACTTAAGAGAATGGCGCAAATTGGTGATTGAAGCCGTCGATGGACTCGATGGCTATCAGCCTATTTGCATGGAGCGATTCGGATCACGCGATGCCGTGGCTGATGACTTCTGTCTAGAGCAGGTGGCCCAATGTGATCTTTTCATTGGTATCATAGGTCACCTCTACGGAAATTGTCCCCCGGACAGTTCCGAGTCTTACACCTACCGGGAATATAAAGAGGCTAAAAAGCGGGGAAAGCCCCGGCTTATGTTCGTCGCGGATCAGGATTTTCCGATGCCCGCTAATCTTCTGGACAGGTTAGGAGAACATAAACAGCAGCAACAACAGGCGTTTAGAAAACAGGTCGATGAGGAAGTTATTCGCATAAAGTTCAAGTCACCGGCGGATTTGGTGACGAAAGTTCTTCAAGCCATTCACAACTGGCATCAGAAAAGCCTAACCGATCGGGCAGAACGACGGGCAAACACATTGGCTTCGTTAACTCGACTGTATATTTTGGAGGCAAACGACCTGTCAGGGACCTTTGGAACGATAACTGAAGCGCTCGCTCAGACTCTCGACGTTGAGCGTGTCAGCATCTGGCGTTATACGAAGGATCGCAGTGCAATTAGATGTCACGATCTTTACATTTTAAGCAGACAGCAACATGATTCATCTGCTGACTTAGAGGTGACTTCTTATCCTTGCTATTTTCGGGCGTTAGAAACGAGCGAAGTTCTAGATGCCGAGGATGCCCGGACTGATCCCCGTACGCGTGAGTTTCTCAACGACTATCTTTTAAAACACGGTATCGTATCCATGATGGATGTCCCAATCCATCTGTCCGAACGTCTTGGTGGTGTTGTTTGCCATGAACACACCGGTCAAAAACGGAAATGGACCTCAGACGAAAAAACATTTGCTATCGCCGTAGCCAATATTGTTTCTTTGGCGATTGAGCGGTTCGTCCAGCGTGACAGTACGAATTTATAGAAGTTAAAGAGTCTTTCGTAATGTCTCGATGTTAGTATTCCTTCCGCAAAGCAAAATGACGACGCTTTCGCCTCTATACTTTTGCTGCTCCTTAATATAGGCGGCTACCGCCACACCAGCCGCACCCTCAACGATCGTTCGCTCCTCCGACATGATCAATTTCATCGCGTGAAGAATCTCTGCCTCAGATACCAACACATAGTCATCGATTAGGTTTCGGCAGAGATCGAGCGTAATCGAGCCGTTCTCGATACCCCCTGCGGTGCTCTCTGAAATAGTTGGCGTTTCTGGAAAATCAATCACGCGTCCAGCCCTAATCGATTCAAAGAGCACTCGCGAATTTTCGGGCCAACAACCTATGATTCGCACCTGCGGCAGTTTTGCTTTCAAGTAACTTGCGATTCCTGACACCAATCCGCCGCCACCAACAGCGACAAATACGGCATCGATATCTTCAAGCTGTCGGTGGAGTTCAACGCCAATCGTCCCTTGACCCGCGATAACTTCTTTATCGTTATAGGGTGAGATAAACACTTGATCCCGTCTTGATGCCACTGCTCGTGCTTTGATCTCCGCTTCGACCGGGTTAACTCCAAATAGCTTTGTTCGTCCGCCTAGATCGTGGATGAGTTGGATTCTCTCGGCCGACACACCCTTCTTCATATAAACGGTCGGAGAAGTACCAACTTGTTTCGCCGCGAAACATACTGCCATTCCATGGTTGCCGTTGGAAGCAGTGATTATTCCCTGCTTCAATTCATCAGATGACAGCGAAAGAATCTTGTTAATCGCGCCCCGTAGCTTGAAAGAGCCCGTATGCTGTAAGTGTTCCATCTTTAGGTGCACTCGTGCATGGCCCAAATTGCTCAAATAACGTGAGGATTCGAGATAGGTTTCCCGAACATATGGTCGCACGCGTGTTTCCGCTTCCAACACTTTCTTTGCGTAGACCTCGGTAGTTTTCGGCCAGCTTGAAATCATCTTTGGAGAGATCATCCTACACCGTTCCTCCTGGAATCGCCGAAATCTTTTTCCGCAAAGCGCCTTGTATAGCTGAGGTTACGCTCACCGTATTTTGGTAACCGACGCATCTTTCTCGGCAAGGCATCGTCATTGTGCCCGGCATCGCGTAGACCTGGGGCCCCCCTTACTTAGATCGTTCTTAAAGTCTACTTAACTGTTGCCGGCATTTTCTTCAAGCGATCGATCTGGTTTTATTTCGCGCACATTCTTGACAGCGCGCGAGCGAATGAGCAAGATGCAGCTTCACAAAAAACTGATTCGAAAGACGCGCTCATGACCTCGGTTGCTCCTGTTCTGGAAACTACTTTTACGGATCTCAATCTTTTACGCCGCGGCAAAGTTCGAGACGTTTATGAAGTCGATCAGGATCGACTTTTGATCGTGGCTACCGATCGCATCTCGGCATTCGACAGCGTTTCTCCGACGCCGATCGAACGCAAAGGTGAAGTGCTGACGGCGCTGTCGCGCTTTTGGTTCGCAAAGCTCGCGCACATCGTGCCGAATCATTTGATCACGACTGAGATTGAGGAAATGCCTGAGACGGTGCGAGCGCACGCCGACGAGTTGCGCGGCCGATCAATGCTCGTGAAGCGCACCACGGTTTTTCCCGTTGAGTGCGTCGTGCGCGGCTATCTTTCGGGCTCAGGTTGGAAGGATTATCAGCGCACCGGCGAAGTTTGCGGGCACAAATTGCCTGCCGGCCTGCGCGATTCGGAAAAGTTAGCAAAACCAATTTTCACCCCGGCAACAAAGGCCGAAACCGGCCATGACGAAAACATCAGCGAAGAGCAAATGGCCGAAATTGTTGGCCGCGATGTCACAGAATCGCTGCGCAACGCCTCTCTTCGACTGTATCAGGAAGCCAGCGACTACGCTCGCGGCCGCGGCATTATCATCGCCGACACAAAATTCGAATTCGGCCGCGATCGTGAAGGCCAGATGATTTTGATCGATGAAGTGTTAACGCCCGATTCATCGCGTTTCTGGCCTGTCGACAGTTACGAAGTCGGCAAATCCCAAGCTTCGTTCGACAAGCAGTACGTGCGCGATTATCTCGAGAGTGTCAAATGGAATAAGCAGCCGCCCGCCCCAGAGTTGCCGGCTGAAATCGCCACCGCGACTACGGCTCGCTATCTTGAAGCTTATGAATTGCTCGTCGGTGAGCCGTTGTAGTTTGGTGTCAGAAGCCCGACCGTTAGGGAGGGCAAGGCACACCTCATTGACTCGAAATATCGCAGGTTGCCCTCGCTTACGCTCGGGCTTCTGACAAGAATAAGGACAAAGTAGAAATGCAGATACGCCCCCGCCTGGAAGCAGTAATTGAAGACATGCTTGACGGGCACATCATGCTGGATGAAGCGCTCGAAGAATTCGAGAAGCTCTACATCCAGAAAGCCTTCACGCGCAACAAGAAGCGGATCACGCACACCGCAACAGCGCTGGGGATTCATCGCAACACGATCTCGAAACGGGTGAATTCTTATCGCGCGCAGGAACGGAAGTCGAATCGATCTTCCGCCAATCATCACAACCCACGAAAAAGTCACTAGGCTTTGTTCGCGGCCTGGGGGCAATCGCGTTGGAAGCTATGCTTCAATCGCGGCGATCTGCTGAGTGCACTCGTGCGAGGAGGTGAATGGCGAGTGCCTCAATTAGCAGGAGAGTGGTTATGGCTTACCTCGCCTAGGTCAGTTACGGCCGGCTCAAGATTCAAAGGACTTGGTGGATTTCGCGAAGTGGTCAAGCACTGACCGCGCTTTGATCGCCAACGCATCGGGCGAGAATGGCTTCTGAATAAAGAACACTCCGTCATCGAGCACGCCGTGCCGCACGATCGCGTCGTCCGTGAATCCTGACATATAAAGAACGCGAGTGTCGGGTCGAATCGTTGCCAGTTGTTCCGCCAGTTCGCGCCCGCTCATATGCGGCATCACGACATCGGTGATCAGCAAATCGATCGCCCCGTAAAATTCCTTGCACAACCGTAGGCCTTCTTTACCGTTGGTCGCCGCAATCACTCGGTAACCCTGGCTCTCGAGAATCTCAGTCGATAGCGTGCGCACAATCTCTTCATCCTCGACAACCAGAATCGTTTCATTTCCGCGCGGCACGATATGCGATTCGGCCGGCGCCTCTTCAGCGCGAACTTCATCGACTCTGGGCAGATAGATTTTAAAGGTGGTGCCTTTGTCGACTTCGCTGTAAACCCAGATCGTTCCGTCGCTCTGCTTCACGATTCCGTAGACCGTCGAAAGGCCCAGTCCCGTTCCTTTGCCCAACTCTTTGGTCGTAAAAAACGGTTCGAAGATTCGCGCCTGCGTCTCAGCGTTCATGCCGCATCCGTTATCAGACACTGAAAGCATGACGTAATTGCCGGCGCGAATGGACACCTGCTGATTGCGATATGCCTGTTTCAAACTGACGTTGGTGGTTTGAATCGTGAGGCGTCCGCCTTCGGGCATCGCATCGCGCGCATTGACGCAAAGATTCAGCAGTATCTGCTCCATCTGTCCCGGATCAGCCTTGACCTGGCCCAATGAGCGGTCGAGTACGGTTTCCAGCACGATGTCTTCGCCGATCAAGCGTCGCAGCATTTTCTCCATCTCCGGAATCACTGCGTTGAGATCCAGAACTTTGGGCTGCAAGATCTGCTTGCGGCTGAAGGCCAGTAACTGTCGCGTCAGCGTGGCAGCGCGTTCGCCAGCTTTTTTGATTTCCGTGACCTTTGAATAGAAGGGACTGTCGGTAGGTAGTTCGCGCAAGGTCAGTTCACTGTAACCGGTGATCGCCGTCAACAGATTGTTGAAGTCGTGTGCGATCCCGCCGGCAAGTTTTCCGACCGCCTCCATCTTCTGCGATTGCCGCAACTGTTCTTCTTTAGCTTGCTCGCGTTCGATAAGGCTGACATTTTCGACGGCGGTCGCCGCGAGACTCGCGGCCATACGCATGGCGGTCGCGTGCTCTTGTTGGTAGCTTCCGGCCTGTTGAGCCTGCACCTCGACACACCCAACGGTGCGACCCATCACCGTCATCGGCGCGGACAAGGCGGAACGCGGCGTTTGATCGTCCGTCGGTTCGCCGACACTCACGACTGTCTGCGTTCCTTGCAGAGCGTGATGAAAGTCATTGTCGATGAGGACATTGCCGGATTTGATGGCGCGGCCGGTTATGCCATCGCGAACCGGTATGTCGGAAACATCTTTGGGATTGAATTCCTTGTCATCAGTCCAGCAGTAGGCGGCGCGACGAGTTTCTTTTTCTTGATCGTAAAGTGAGATTACCAGGCCATCGCATGGCACGGACACAACCGCGAAGTCACGTAAGGCGCGGAAGATCGCGGTCAAATCTCGCGCGTTGCCGAGGGTCTGTCCCAGGGCCGCGATCCGTTCGACGAGTTGCTCGTAATCCTTAAGCGCGCGTTCATTGGCTTCCTGGAGGGACTCTTCAGCGCGAACTCGCTTGGTCACATCGTGAATGCAGGTATCGAAGTAGACGGTATTGCCTTCGTCATCGTACACGGCCTTCGCATTCAAGTTAACCCAGATGGGACTGCCATCTTTCTTTTTCCAGAGAATCTCTAATCCGTCGGCATTTCCTGAAGGAAATCTTTCGGCGATCAGATTGGCGCGCTGACCCGGATAGAAATAAACGTCACGTTCAAGATCGCAATTGAATATTTCTGCGGCTGAGTCGTAACCCAGCATCTCAACAAATGCGTCATTGGCCCGAACTATCTGTCCATCGACCGTCGAGCGGTAGATTCCCATCGTCGCATTGTCGAAAATGCTGCGATGCTCCTTCTCAGACGCGACCAGCGCTTCTTCAACCAATTGGCGATCGGCAATCTCGCGCTCAAGGCCTTTGTTGATACTGACAATTTCGGCGGTGCGTTCGCCGACGCGTTGTTCCAGCCCTTCGTTAAGATCAGTCATCTGGGCTGATCGCACAGCGATGTCCCACATCTCGGCGACACTGCGCTGAATGGCGACAAACAAGACGGCGTCTTCGAACAAGACCCAGCCCGCGTGCTCAAGCCAGCGCCATTCGCTCGACACCAACACGCCGTAAACCGACTGCGGCCAAAAAATTCCCCGCAGAACATGATCGAGCGCGACCACGACAGTCGCGGGAATCAAAACGCTGCGGTCACGGTAGAAGGCGAGAAAGGCCAGCGAGCCGAATACATGAAAGTGCGTTTCAATACGGCCGCCAGTCAAATGTATCAACAGACCGGACATCATCATCTGAGCGGTCGCGATAACATACCGCGTCATCGGCGCGCCGGGCTTTTTGATCGCGAGCGCGATTGGAAAGATGTTGATTGCGCCACCGAGAAAAATCGCGGCCCAAACGTGAATGTGGGTCTGGCTGGTCGTGCCTTCCCAGGTGCGAGGTGAGATCCATAATGCCGCCGCAATGCCGGCGACCCATTGCACCGCCATGAGCACCGCAAACATTCGATCGGTGTCCTGATAGATCGCCTGCTGATGCGCCGCGAAATTTTCTTCCGCGCGCTGAAACGTTCCCGGCGAAACGATCGCGTTATCTGTTGTGTGTACCATGATCTGATGTGCGGCATTCATCTGCATCGAACAAGGGACATCCGAAAACCAGTGTTCGATCGAGTTCAGAAATACCTCTATTGACTTGCGCTTCAATAGCACTGCGGCCGGCATTGTCACCCATCTGTCCGCGCGACTCAGTTATGCCGCCCTGAAATACCAGCTTGCCCGCTCTGTCATAAACCATGACTTGCCCTGAGACGTGTGCGTCGAAGCGCATTGCTTCGGCCCCATCTTCATCATTCAAGACAGTGACTCCGGGAATGGCTGAGGCGCTCTGCCAGAGGTCGGTTCGGTCCCAGTCTTTCGGGACGCCCGGTGGCTTGACGAACAGCACAAATGCTTTCAGCCGGCCTTCGGTATGGGCCATTAGTTTCGAGAGCTCCTCGACCGTCGCCCGCGTGCACGGACACTTCGGATGAGCCAGCATCACGAGCGTATAACCGTTTGCGCGCAGTACATGACTGTCAGCGGGCCAACGAGCAGGCGCCGCGGCGGACTCGCCTGGTCGATGGTTGTAAGACCAGACCAGCGCCATACCGCCCGCGACTGCTGAAAGCCACACGACGATCAAAAAAGCAAACAGAGAGCGTCGAAACATTAGAAATAGTTCGAATCAAATGTGAAGTGATTGTCCGGGGGAGGGCAGGCGTCGGTGTCACTTTGTGCCAAACTCGTGAAGAG
>DASWQK010000388.1:0-6082 GCA_036403735.1 Pyrinomonadaceae bacterium | reverse complement strand
AATGCCGGCTTACCTGACGAGTAAGCCGCGCGCACTAAACCGATGCCCCCGGTCGCCAGGATGACCGCCGTCATCTTGTGCTTCATCAAAGCTTCCGTGCCTTCGATGGTCGCGGTGGTCATGCAACCGATCGCATCGGCGGGCAAGCCTTCTTTCACACCCGCCTCGCGCATTACTTTGGCTGTTTCGTTGATACAACGCGCGGCCGACGGATGCGGTGAAAGCACAATCGCATTTCGAGATTTGATCGCGATCAGAATCTTAAAGATTGCGGTTGAAGTAGGATTGGTCGAAGGAATGATGCCGGCCACGACGCCGCGCGGACTGGCGATTTCAACTACGTCTTTAGTTTCAGAGACGACGCCGACGGTGCGCAGATTCTTGAAGTAGTTCCAAACGATTTCGGCAGAGAATTGATTCTTTACCTGCTTGTCTTCTGCAACGCCATAACCGGTTTCTTCCACGGCCAGCGCGGCGACGCGTGGCGATTCGCGGAGCGCGGCTTTGGCCATCGCTTCACAGATGCGATCAATTTTTGCCTGATCGAAACGCGCGACTTCGGCCTGCGCCCGGTGAGCTCCCTCAACCAGGTCGCGTGCCTGCTGAACCGAAATTAGATCTTTGTCGGCAGACATGACTACCTCCATTGCCAATTGCCGATTTCCAATTGCCAATTGAGCTACTGACTAATCGGCAATCGGCAATCGTAAATCGGCAATGTTACTTACTTCGCTCGTTCTCGGGACGCTTCGCGAGAGCTCAGCGAACGGCCTGCGTCGCCCTGTCCCAACTGACCGCGCGCGCCGCCTGGCAACTGCGTCTGTTCATCCGGGCTAAAGCCAGTGCGGCCACTTACCGGCAACACGCGCTCGACCTCAGCATGTGGCCGCGGAATCACGTGCACACTAATCAATTCGCCAACTCTGCGGGCAGCCGCGGCGCCGGCGTCAGTCGCCGCCTTTACTGCGCCGACATCGCCACGTACGAACACGGTGACGTAACCCGCGCCGATGTATTCTTTGCCGAGTAGTTGCACGTTCGCCGCTTTAACCATTGCGTCCGCGGCTTCGACGGCGCCGACGAACCCTTTCGTTTCGACCATTCCGAGTGCTTCAAGGGGCATCTTCGTCAGTCCTCACTTTTCAAGATTGTAGAAGTTAAAAAACAAATCAGATTACCACTCAAGCTACCACCGCACGTCTGAAGAATCAAGAGAGGTGAAATCCGAAAACTATAAAGTTTGACAAGGTTTCCAAGCGAGCGTTATAGTGCGCGCCAACGCACAAGCTGCAGTATGCACGAGCGATTTTGGGGGAAGCCGCTCGCGCTTCGATCGAACGAAACCGGCTTGTACGTCCCTTGCACGAACCAGGTCCGACTGAATCGAAATGGCAGAAAGCACCGGAGAAAAGCTGCGACTCGCACGCGAGGCGCGGGGGATTGCTTTACGCGACATCTCTGAGCAAACGCGAATCTCGATTCGATACCTCGAAGCGATTGAAGCTGACGATTACCGGCGGTTGCCGGGTGGAATTTTCAATCGCAGTTTTATCCGCGCCTATGCGAAGTTCATCGGCTATGATGAGAACAACGCGCTTGAGGACTATGCGCGAACGTTGCGCGAGCGCGGCGAGTCCGATGATGAAGGATCGAAATCACACCAATCGCTGGTTTACACTGATGACGGCAACGCTCTGCGCCGATCACCGCTGAAGACTTTACTTTTGGCGATTCTGATTCTCGCGGCGCTGTCGGCGGCGGTGTACTTCGGGTTGCGTTTTTATCAGCGCAGCCAACATTCTCCTCGCCGCAGCGAGCAAGAAATGAATCACGTTCTGCACGATGCATCCATCACTCGAAGATCGGTTATGATCCTGACGGCGAATCAGAAAACAAAGGAGGGGCAGCACGCTGTTTTTGTTTAGAGGGTTTGAGCAAAAAAATGCTGCGATGTTTCGCAGTGTGCGCAAATTCGGATTGTTTGCGTTCAGGACTTATCAAACTGCCCGCATGAACTGCGGGCTTTTTCTTTTTGGCAAATGGAGTTTTTGTAACGCAAACTGTTAGTTTGCGTCGAATGATGGAATCAACGGGCTCGCAAACTAACAGTTTGCGTTACAAACCTAAGGAGTAATCGAAGCAATCATGATCATTGAGAAAATCCCCGAAGGGCTTACTTTTGACGATGTTCTGTTGGTTCCCGCGCGTTCAGACGTGCTGCCGACTGAAACCGACACGTCCACCCAATTCACGCGCGCAATTCGTTTGCAGATTCCCCTCTGTTCCGCCGCCATGGACACAGTGACCGAAGCATCGCTGGCCATAGCGATCGCGCAACAGGGCGGCATCGGTGTAGTTCATAAGAACTTGAGCATTGAGCGGCAGGCAGAAGAAGTAGACAAAGTGAAACGATCAGAGTCCGGCATGATCGTCGATCCGGTCACCATTCGTCAGGACCGCCCGGTGCGGGAAGCTCTTGACGTGATGCAGCGATATCACATCAGTGGCGTGCCCGTGGTCGATGAAGACGGTCACCTGGTTGGCATCATCACGAATCGCGATCTGCGATTCGAAACGCGGTTCGAATTGCCGGTTTCAGAAGTAATGACGAAGCAACCGCTGGTCACAGTTTCCGTCGGCACGACCCTCGACCAGGCGAAGTCAGTTCTGCAGGAGCATCGCATCGAGAAACTTCTGGTCATCGATGGCGACAAACATTTGAAAGGCTTGATTACCGTCAAGGACATCCAGAAAGCGATTAAATACCCGACCGCGGCAAAAGACGATCTGGGACGCTTGCGCGTCGCCGCAGCGATTGGCGCGACCGGCGATTTCAGAGAGCGCGCGGATCAATTAGTGAGAGCGCGTGTCGATTGTTTGGTGATTGACACGGCGCACGGCCATTCGGTACGTGTGATCGAGGCGGTGCGAGAGATCAAACGCAGACATTCCGACACCCAGTTGATCGCCGGCAACGTCGGCACCGGCGACGGCGCGCGCGAATTGATCGACGCGGGCGTAGACGCCGTGAAAGTCGGCATTGGACCAGGATCGATTTGCACCACGCGCGTCGTGACTGGCGCGGGCGTACCGCAAATCTCCGCAATCCAATCCTGCGTCGAAGCCGCGCGCGGCACCGGCGTGCCGATTATTTCTGACGGAGGCGTAAAGTTTTCCGGCGACATGGCCAAGGCAATCGCCGCCGGCGCGGACGTGGTGATGATAGGATCACTTTTCGCGGGCACGGAAGAAGCCCCGGGTGAAGTGATTCTTTACCAGGGCCGCAGCTTCAAGATGTATCGAGGCATGGGCTCGATTGGCGCGATGCGCGAAGGCTCCCGCGATCGTTACGCCCAGGAACGAATTGAGATCGACTCAAAATTGGTGCCGGAAGGAATCGAAGGCCGCGTCCCTTATCGGGGCACGCTGGCAGAGATGGTCACGCAACTCGTGGGCGGCTTGCGATCAGGCATGGGCTATACGGGTTGTCGCACTATTAACGAATTTCAGGAGAAGACCCGTTTCCTGAGGGTGACCGCCGCCGGCTTGCGCGAATCGCACGTGCACGATGTGGTGATCACCAAAGAAGCGCCGAATTATCGGTTGGAATAAGACTTAGACAGGATGAACAAGATTAACAGGATTTGGAAAGGAAGAAGGTGACTCGTCGCGGATTTCTGTTTCATGTAATTCCTGTCGAGTCATCAAGGAGGAAATCGTTCATGTTTCCGTTCAGAGTGGTTGTGGTTACAGCGGTTTTGATCTTCGCGCTCTCCGGCTGTAAATCTGCTCACGACAAGATTCGCACCGTGGTGAGCAACTCAAACACTTCATCATCATCAGGCAAGCCGGACGATAAAGGGCTCATTCATTCCGGCGCCGGCACTGAAAAAGAGAAGCCGGCCACGGGTAAAACCAACGTCCAGGGCAAAGTCCTCTTCAATCAAAAGCCGGCCGCCAACATAGAAGTGAAGTTGTGCGAAAAATTTAATCAGTACTTTGGCGGATGCGGCGGCCAGACCTACACGACCAGGACCGACTCCAACGGTGAGTATTTGATCAAAGACGTGCCGCCCGGAATTTATGAAGGACTGACCGCGAAGGTCTTCGACACTCCTTACTACGTTTTTGCGACCTCCGGATTTATCGCATCGGCAAAATACAAACTCGAACCGGATGAGACTTTCTTTGCGCCCGATTCAAATCTCTTCAAAAGCGATCTGAAACTTGTGAGTCCAAAAGCCGGTGCGAAGCTGGCGCCTGACAATGTTGAAATTAAGTGGGAGGGCTATCCGGATGCGGCTTACTACAAGTTCAGCATCAATCCGGACAGTTCAAGCGGAGCCCAAACCAATCTCGATTACATTAACAAGCGCATCGATGGAACGTCGTATGTTTTGGATAAGCCGCTTGAGGCAGGGTCGTATCGAATCAGTGTTACGGCTTATAACGCGAACGACATAAAGCTGGCGGAGAGCGCAAGTGACATTAAGTTCAACGTAACCGGCGCGGTAGAGCACTAATTCATCGCCTCAACACCAGCACATCAGTGAAACGATTGACCCGTGAGCAGCGGGTGTCCGGCTTGATCGAACTGGCCAGGGTCTACGCGAACGAGCCTTGCCCAAAAAGTGGTATGAGCGAAAAGAGACAAGCTAGTACTGGCTCGTTCCAGATCGGATCGACTTTTTGGGCAACGCTACGCGAATCCCACCTGTACGACGTAGCGTCACGAAAGAAGCGCTGAATTATCGACTGCAATGGTTATTTCGCTCCGGCCTTGCGAAGCAAAGCAACTACCTCTTTCCGGCCGGCCGCTGTAAGGTGAACCCAGTTAAGGAACGCCTGCTGCTGCTTCTCGCCTTCTATTTCACCTAACTCCTCAGGCAGTTTTTTGGGCGAGTCGATCAGTTCGGCAAACTGCAGCGCGGTCCATTGACCGTTGGTAAGCTGCACGTCGGGTTTGCGCTCGAGCAGCATCTTTGTCATCTCAACGTTTCCATGGATGGCCGCGACCATTAATGCGGTCAATCCGCAATCCTTACCTTGAGCATTTACGTTTGCGCCCGCATCGAGCAGCGCTTTAACCACTGAGATGTGCTCACTCCCCATCTTGCCTAATAGGTCATCATCCTCGTCGAGTTCGAAAATCGCCGCGGCCAGCCACGCAGGCGCGCTTTTGATCGTGGATCCAAAAGCGGCGCACATCAGTGCCGTGTGCCCGGCATGGTCGGAATGATTCACGTCGGCGCCATGCGCAATCAGGAGCTTCACCAGATTCGCGTAGCCTAGCCCGGCGGCGGTTTGAAGAGCCGAGCCGCCGTGGTCGTCCTCCGCATCAACATGTGCCCGATGCGCCAGTAAGGCCTCAACGATCTCTGATCGTCCTTGTCGCACAGCGTACTGCAAGGCGGGGCGATAGTCGTCACCTGTCGCGTCGGGATTTGCGCCCTCTTCAAGCAGCCTCCAGACCTCTGAGAGATCACCGGCTTCAATGCTCTCGATCAGGTTGCTGGCGCGGTTAGCATCGGTTTCACTTTGAGATGATTTGTGATCTGGAGTTGGTTTTGAGGTGGGTGTGGCATCTTGAGCGGCAACCGTCGACCCGAAGACACCCGTCAAAAACGAGATTAGTAATATTCGCAGCATGCCTTTTGGCAATTGCGATTCCCGTGCCCCGCGCGTGGCGCGCGTTCTTTGATTGGTTGTCTAAGGAGATCTCTACTTGCCGCAATGACTGTCCGACATAAGTCGCATTGCGACAATTGATTGTTTCTTGAGAAGCGTCTACCGCATCAACACCAGCACATCCGCCAGACGATTCACTACCGTAAGCAACGTCCGTCCTGATTGATCGAAGTGCCCGGCGGCTGCCTGCGCTTCCGAGTCGGCCGCACCTGATGCTGAGCCAACCAGCTTGACGTAATAACCCTGCAGCTCGGGCGTGCTGCGAAAATAGATCTCAAGTTGATCCAGTCCGACGCGCACATTCTCAAGGCTCGTTTTCACCACCGTCTTGTTCTGCTCATTCGTTTGCAGCGCGGTCGGTGAAGCTTGATTACTCTTCGCCGCTAAATCTACG
>DASWQK010000387.1:0-6791 GCA_036403735.1 Pyrinomonadaceae bacterium | reverse complement strand
GCGCGAGCCAAAGATCAAATCATCAATTCGCAGACGAGCATTTCCATTTGCATACGGGGCGTGGCTTTGGAAGTCTTGATGGCCAAGTCGGTTTCCGCGATGCGCTGGATCATGCCGGCCATCGTCTTTGAATCGATCCGGCTCAACATCGACAGATAAGCGCGCTGTTTGAATGAAGGTACGCGCACCTCGCTGAAGATCTCGTTTGGCGAGGCGCCGCGCGCGAGCAGTTCCTTCGCCATCGCCATCCGCCGAAATGTTCCGGCGATTACGCCAGTAAGTAATACCGGCTCAGCACCATCATCCAGAAACTCGCGCAATACTTTCAATGCGGTGCGGCGATCGCGCGAAACGATGCTGTCGGTCAAATCCCAATTCATGTGCTCTCGCGATCGCTTAACCAATCGATCGACCAGGTCGGCAGTGATGCGACCTGACGGTAAAGCAGCGCTCGCCAACTTATTCAGTTCGTTGGTGAGCGTCAGCAGATCGTTCGCCATGTCGGTCAACCGGCTCATTGCCTGCGGATCTATTTCCGCATTGAGAGTCTTCAGATGCCACTTGATCCACAATGGAAGTTCGTTAGGCTTGAGCGTTTGGAATTCAAAAGCCCCACCCGCGAGCAGTTTCTTGCCGAATTTTTTTCGCTTGTCGATGTCGTCGCCGATGAAGATGACGACCGACGTTTCCACCGGCCGCTCGAGATACTTGAGCAGGAATTCTTCGTCTGCTTCGCGCAGCTTCGCAAAGTTTCTCAGACGGATAACCCGCCGGCCGGACATCATCGGAAGCTGCTCAGCAACGGCAATCGCGTCACGAACATCATTAGTTAACAGATTGAATGAAGAATCGTTGAACTCACGCAGCAGCGTTCCAGTGAGAGCGGTCTCAGTTATGAGTCGTATCGCCTGATCGCGCAAATAAACTTCGCTGCCGTAGAGGAAATAGACCGGCTCGATCTGGCCTTGCTTCAGCGCTTGTTCGAGATCTTTGCGAGTGCGAACGGGCATTGAGGTCTGTTTAGTATCAGAAGCCCGACCGTTAGGGAGGGCCACGCGGAATGCTTACATGTTCGTTGTCAGCGCAGCCCTCCCTAACGGTCGGGCTTCTGACACGATTGCCTACTTATCTTCCTTAACTCCAAAACCATTTATCAGTGTCGAAACAATCGATTCGGCAAAGCTGCGCGCAATGCGCATCACGGCTGGATCTTCTTCATTAAAGAAATTGCGTGGATCGTTGGCGAACTCAAACTCGCCGCGAAAGATAAAATTCTGGTTGTCGTACAGCACGCGATTGTCGTGCTGGTCGCGCACCGTCACGGCGGCGGTGATCGTGACTTCAAAAATCCGCGCGCGTCCTTTGTCGTCGAGCAGCACACCGGAAAAGCCAAACGTTTTCACGACGCCATCGATCACCGCATCGGCGCCTTCGCGCTCGCTTTGCACGCGTATTCCGTGACCGCGATGAATCAATTCGTTCATCACCGCCTGGGTAAAGCGATGCTCGATCTTGAATCGCAGCGCGTTATTCTGAAACGCCGGCACCGCAACGGTCTTGATGTGCGGCGGCAACTGGCTCTTAGTCACCGGCTTGTAACATTCAGTGAAACCTGAGACCAGCAAAAGCGTAACCAGCAGTATTGAGCCGCGGACGATGTTCTTCATTGTGATTCTCAATTGAAAAGAGTGTTGATAATACGTCACCCGCCGTGCTATACGAAAGCCGCTAACGCTGCGAAGGAGTGAACCGTGACCGTTCCAATCCCGATTGGCCCAACCCTGAATCAAATTGGTCAGATCTTCGTTAACGTCAAGGATCTCGATCGCGCGATCGCGTTTTATCGAGACATTCTGGGAATGACGTTTCTGTTTCAGGCGCCGCCGAATATGGCGTTCTTCGATTGCGGCGGCATCCGGCTCATGTTGGGAATCGCGGACCGCGCCGATCTCGATCACCCCGCTTCGATCATCTACTACAAAGTTGAAGACATCGAACGCATCTACGAAACCTTCAAAGCGCGCGGCGTCGAGTTCATCGTCAAGCCGCACCTCGTGGCGCCGATGCCCGACTACGATCTGTGGCTCGCCGATTTCAAAGATTCCGAAGGTAACTTCCTGGCGCTGATGAGTGAAGTGGCGCGCGAAGTCGCGTGATCTATCTCCCTAAGAGGGGATAGACAGGATTTACAGAATCGACAAGATTCAAAGAACGGTTGGCGCTTGGTTTTCCGCTTGTGAATCCTGTTAATCCTGTCAATGAAAAACCTGTCAAAGCTAATTGCGCGGCTGGCCCAGTTTTACGGCAAGCCGAAGCCACCCCTCACAACTGATCCGTTTGAACTGATCCTGTTCGAGAGTGTCGCGTATCTCGTGAGTGACGAGCGGCGCGCAGAAGCTTTCGCGCTGCTGCGCAAGACTGTCGGAACGAAGCCCCACCAGATCCTGGCGGCTGCGAATAATGCACTCTTACGAGTTACCGAGCTTGGCGGCATGCAGCCGGAAAAGCGCGCCGCGCGTTTGCGTGAGATTGCCCTGATTGCCATGAACGAGTTCGGCGGTGACTTGAGCGAAGCTTTGCAGCTGCCGCTCCCGAAAGCGAAAAAGGCCCTGCAGAAATTTCCCAGCATCGGCGAGCCCAGCGCCGAAAAGTTTCTCCTGTTCACTCGGTCTTATCCGGTGCTGGGCCTCGACTCAAACGGTTTGCGCGTGTTGCTGCGCCTGGGCTTCGGGGAGGAGAAGAGGAAGAATTACTCCGCGTCGTACCGATCAGTTCAGGAAGCGATTAAGGATCAGCTACCCGATGATTACGATTGGTTGATTGATGCGCACCTGCTGTTGCGACACCATGGAAAAGAGTTGTGCAAGACGAATCGACCGCTGTGTGAGAACTGTCCGGTCAGAAAGAGCTGCGCTTACTATGCTCGTGTCAGAACCGCAAGCGGTAGCGACCGGATCTTCACGCTGAAAGCGTGACATGTAATAGCCAGGGGCAACGCCCCTGGATCAGGTCACCGACAACATTGTCGCCCTGAAGGGGCGAAATAATTTCTTGTGATAGCTTATCCCGCGCCTTCAGCGCTCGATTATTTATAGCGTTGAATTCCTGGGCCGTTGGCCCAGGCTGTTACATTTCGCGCTGTTAGCGCTTTTGGCGACGCATTACCAAATCGGCGGCGACCGGATCATAGACTCAGCTTGACTGGCGCATCCGCTCGCTAACCGCTCGCGGTTCTGACACGCCTCTCCACGACCAAACTGAGTCCCATAATCAAATAAAAAATCATCACGACTTCTGAATCGCCCCAGTTGTAGTGCACGACGCCGCTGGTCATGAAGCCCAGCAGTCCACCCAGCGCGCCCAACACTATTCCTCTTTCGATCCAATCTTCTTTTGACACCCGGCCTCGTGTCCGCCAAAGCGTCCACGCATACATGCCCAACAGAATTAGCCAGGCAATCAGTGTCGGCACGCCGCGCTCGACCGCAATCTCCAAATAATCCGAATGCATATGGCCCATCGGGAGCTTGCCGCCTTCGAACAGATCAAACTCGCGCCAGTGCGCCTTGATCGAATCCATACCCACACCCACCGCAAGGTGGCGCGGATTACTCACCAGCAGATGAAATCCTTCGTGCCAGATTTTCTGACGCCAGGCAATCGAGTCATCCTTTTTGTCGAAGAAGCCGACGTTACGTTTCTGATGCAACACAAACAGTCCGGCGAGAACCACCGGAACCGCGCACGCCGCGATCACGATCAGCGCGCGACGACTGAGACCCAGCGTCGCAATCAGAAGTCCCGACAATAAAAACGAAAGCCATGAGGCCCGCGTCACTGAAAACAGCAGCGCACCGGCAATTCCGGCAACCGCGAAACCGAGCAACAAACCGTTGCGATTTCGCTTGCGCGGCAGCGCGACAAACAGACCGAGCGTTAACGATCCGATAAGTTGCAAACTTTCTGCATAGGTCGTCCAGTGATTATAGAAGCCGGTCGCGCGCCGATCGCGCCCGTACGACCAGCGTTGGATTCCCAGACGCTCTTCGGGTGACGCACCCGGCAATAAATGGCCACGCGGAACTTCCAACGTCGCGATCCACTCAACGCGATAAATGGCGAGTTGCGCCGGTTCCTTCTGGGACGACTGATCGAGTGCATTGATTAGATCATCCAGGCTGCGGATCGAGCGGCCGTCGACTTGTTCGATCGTGTCGCCATCGACGATTGGGATCGGTTCGTTCTGGGTGCGCGATTTACGCCGCGCTTCCCGCAGCGGACTCTTCTCGTTAACGCCGTAGATTTTTACGCCGCGGCCAATCGCAATCTGTCCAAACGTGTAGAGGACATTGACCATCGTCGCGGCGATCAGGACGATTGCGAGCCACCGCAAAATCTTCTTTGACGAAATATTTTCCGCGAACAGATAGACGATCGTAAACAGCGATGCAGCCCGCATCTTACCAACCGAAACTGACGGTTCGTAGGAAAGAAATGACGAGATGCCACTCAGCAGGAAGAACGCGAACATCGGATAGTCGATCGGTGTGCGGTAGAGCCGCGGGCGCGGGAAAACCAAAAACCGCAACACCCAGAACAGCAGTCCCAGCATCCAGGCTGTTTGCGCTGCGGCAATCGAATTCGGAGCCGCGATGACGAACAGAAACATCGTCGCCAGAATCGCGCGCTCGAGCCAGATGCCGAGTGGTCCCGGACTGATTTCGCGTTTCGGATTAATTGTTTCTCTGTGTCCTCTGTGGTTAATTTCGTTTAGAATCCCGAAGCTCGGATTATATCGACTATCTGGTGGAAACACATGCGACGATCGATTCTTGTCCTTTCCCTCTTTCTGATTAGTTCAATTGCGATTCGCGCGCAGGTCAAACCTGTCGCTGAATACATTGAGCAAGTGCAGGCGCTCGCGAATCGCGCGGACCTGAAAGCCGCAAACGATTACATCGATCGCAATCACGAGAGTGTCTTGCGGGAATGGATTGCGATAACTGAGATCAATGCGCCTTCCGGTCAGGAGCAGCCGCGCGCGAAATACATCGAAGGCCTTTTGCGGAAATATCATCTCGACGACATTCATTATGATTCAGCGGGCAATCTGATTGCGGTGCGCAAAGGAACGGGCCGTGGACCGGTGATCGTCTTTGACGCGCACCTGGACACAGTGTTTCAGCCGGGCTTGCAAATTAAGGCAACGGTCCGCGACGGCAAAGTTTACGCGCCCGGTATTGGCGACGACACACGCAACGTCGAGGCGCTGCTGGTGACGATCCGCGCGCTTAATGAAGCGAAGATTAAGACAAAAGGCGATTTGGTTTTCGTCTTCACAGTCGAAGAAGAAACGACGTTCAAAGGCGTGAAGGCCTATGTCGATCAGAACAAAGGTAAGATCGATCAGTACATCGCGCTCGACGGCGGTTACGAGGGCTTCACCTATGCGGGTATCGGCATCAATTGGTATCGCCATCACTTCATTGGCCCGGGTGGTCACACGCGTTCGCGCACGCCACCGTACTCGGCCACCTTGCCGCTCGCGCGCGCGATCGAGCGAATTTATCAGTTGGCCGTACCCACGAACCCGTCGTCGAATCTGAACATCGGCATGCTGGGCGGATCGGAAGTTGTGAATGCGAAAGCATCGGACGCGTGGTTCACTATTGATCTGCGTTCGACTTCGAATGAAGTGATTGCCGATCTGGGAAAGCAGATCAAAACGATTTTGGATGAAGAAGCCGCGCGCGCCGGCATGACAGTTAAGACCGAAGTGATCTCGACATCGCCGGCCGCATCGATTCCCGGCCACCGCGATTCTTATCTGGTGCGCATGGCCGAAGCCGTGCATCGCGTGATGGGTTTCGATCCGCCAATCACCAACGCCGGATCGAACAATTCGAGCGCGGCGTTGCTCGTCGGAATTTCTTCTATCTCGACGGGCGCTGGTCCCTGCGACGGCTCCCACAGCCTGGCCGAGAATTGCGAAATCGAGCCGTTTTACAAAGGGATTAAGAAGGTTGTGTTGTTGGAGGTGGCGCTAGCGGGAGTTGAGTAAACGAAACGTGCTAATGAGCCGGAACCGTCGTTAGTTCAGTAAGATCCTCAAAGTAACGGCGATGCGTTCTTCGGATAGCGTCTTCGCTTTCAGCTTCCAGGAGCACGACTTCTTTGTCGTTTCCGTTTTGATTAAGTTCAAGCTCCAACGTGAGAAGCGTTTCTTGGGCCTTGGTTCTTTCCGAATCAGCGAATGATTCCATGGAAACTAGCCGACCTTTATGTCGGTCGTATTGAATCAGAAAGATCATTGGTTTTCTCCTTTCACGCGAGGCAGGACCTTTCGAACTGCCTCAAGCATGCTTACGATTGCAAGTCTACCTTCCATAATTCCTACCAACTTCGGTCCTTCTTGAAAAATATCATCCCCATCAGAACCCATGATGCCAAGGTGTGCGGCTTCCATCAGTTCCTGCTCACTTATCTTCCGGGACATTACATTCAAAATTATGAGCATATCCTTATCGCCGCAGCCATATTTGATCGAGGGATCCACGTCTGAGAGTTTTTCGGAGACCTCAGCCCACAAATGTTGAAGCGCCGTGCGAACTTGTACCTCAATAAGCTTACCAGAAACTTCTACGATGACATGAACTGCTCGATATCCATGGCTTGGATGCTCTCGGCGATCGTCAATATGGATTTTATCAAATGAGGTCTTAAGTCGTTCGATGGCCTCGTCTTGGGTTAAGAGGTCAGCCACGACAATCCTGCATCCAGCAATGTCTTGC
>DASWQK010000386.1:0-3299 GCA_036403735.1 Pyrinomonadaceae bacterium | reverse complement strand
CCGATCAAATCGAGAGACATCAACACGAAATAGTCTCTGTTGAGACTGAACAAGCAGGGGCACAATTGCGAACCGAACTGGCGGCGCGGGGCGTGGCGGTACCGCGCACACTTGCCGGTGAACACGGCCTGGCAGAAGTCGCCACGCACGAACTCGCCGATTGTGTCGTCTCAGCGACCGTCGGGGCCGTGGGCTTCGTCCCGACCCTGCGTGCGTTGGAAGCGGGAAAGCGGGTCGCGCTTGCAAACAAAGAAACACTGGTGATGGCCGGCGAGTTGATGACGCGCGCAGCCCAGAAGTCCGGCGCCGAGTTGTTGCCCGTTGATTCAGAACACAACGCCCTGCATCAATGCCTACGTGGCGAAAAGCGATCCGAAGTGCGCCGGATCATTCTGACTGCGTCGGGTGGTCCATTTCGCACGCATGACAAAGTGACGATGTCGAGGGCGACCGTCGCCGAGGCCATGAAGCATCCCACGTGGAACATGGGCGCAAAGATCACCATCGACTCAGCCACGCTGATGAATAAAGGATTGGAAGTGATCGAGGCGCACTGGCTGTTTGGCTTTGAAGCCGATGAGATTGGCATCGTCGTGCATCCTGAATCCGTAGTTCACTCGATGATCGAAATGGTTGACGGCTCAGTCATCGCGCAAATGGGCGTGACCGATATGCGCCACGCGATTCAATACGCGCTGACTTATCCTGAACGTTTTCCCTCTGAACTGCCGTCTTTGGATCTCGCAAAATTGTCTTCCTTACACTTTGAAGCACCGGATCTCGAACGCTTTCCGTGCATAGCGCTCGCGTATCGGGCCCTCGAAACGGGAGGCACGCTTCCGGCCGCCATGAATGCGGCCAACGAAGAGGCTGTGCACGCATTCATCGACGAACGAATCGCGCTTTCAGATATCCCGCGGGTGATTGAAGAGGTGATGGATCGTCACGAGACTGCTCCCGTGGCTGATCTGGAAAGCGTGCTTCAGGCTGACCGCAACTCGCGGGTGGTGGCGCAATCGGCAATCGGTAATCTGGCTGCGAATGAGCGAGTTGGCATTGCTTAACATTCGATCTGCGCATCCGACCAGAAAAACCCTGCGTTTGACCTCGCCTGATACGATACGTAAACTCAACAGGTTGTAGGACGTTCGTTCATCGAGAGTACTAATGATTCACTTCGTTACCACCTGGCTGCTTCCTTTCATCATCGTGCTCGGCGCAGCTGTAATTCTTCATGAGTTTGGCCACTTTATCGTCGCCAAGTTTTTTAAGATTCGCGTTGAAACGTTCTCTGTTGGGTTCGGTCCGCGTCTGTTTGGGAAGAAGTTTGGTGATACGGACTATCGGGTTTCCGCGATTCCGTTAGGCGGTTACGTCAAACTAGGCGGCGACGAATCGAACGCGCCGATTGAAGGCGAGAGTGCGCCCGACATTCCGCAGCATGAACGGTTTGACCTGCGACCGAGATGGCAACGCATCGCGGTGGCCCTGGCCGGGCCAATCATGAATATCCTGACGGCGCTCACGATTCCATTGGCGGCCGGACTGATGTATGGCATTCCTGCCACGCCTGCTCCGATTGTCAGTTCGGTAGCACCCGGCGGCGCAGCGGAAGTTGCAGGCCTGCGACCCGGCGATCGCATCGTGTCTTTCAATGGAAATCCGAACCCTGCCTGGGAGACGATTAGCGACGACGCATTGCTGTCCGCGAATGAGCCACTGCCCGTGGTTGTCGATCGAAACGGCCAGCAACTGAATCTGACTATTAAGCCGAAGCCGCTGACGATCGATGGCGAGACGGCGGGCGATCTTGAGTTCATTCCCGATTATGGCCACGTGTTGGTGGTGATTGCTGATGTCACTACCGGAGGTCCCGCTGATCGCGCTGGGCTGCAAGGCGGGGATCGCATAGTCGCCATCGGTGGTCAGTCGGCCATAAGTTCAGAACAGGTTATTCAGTACATCCGCGCGCATAAGTCGGAACCTTTGCCGATGGACATCGATCGACAAGGGAAGCCGTTAAAGGTCACAGTCACAATTCCGCCGGGCGAGCAGATCATCGGGGTTCACATCGGGCAAAGAGTTCCGCTGGTTAAGGCCGGCCCCGTGGCCGCGGCGCGTAACGCGGTCGATTCAAACGTGCGGATTTTGCGACTGACCGCCAAGGCTCTGGGACAGGTGTTTCAAGGCAAGCGTTCCGTGCGCAATACGCTCTCAGGCCCGATCGGAATTGCCAGAGAGTCTTCGCGAGTTGTTTCAGAGTTGGGCTGGGCCGGAATTTTCACCATGCTCGCCTTTCTTAGTTTGAACCTCGGAGTCTTTAATCTGTTGCCGATTCCCGTGCTCGATGGCGGCGCGATCTTCCTGTTGCTGATCGAAGGCGCATTGGCGCTCGTTGGCATGACGATCTCTATGCGCGTGCGCGAACGCATTCAGCAGGTCGGCTTCGTCTTCGTACTTCTGCTGATGGTCTTCGTGATTACGAATGACATCCTGAAGCAGGTGTCTATTTCACGCGGAGGCGGAAACAATCCGCCCGCGGCTTCGCCGGCGCCGCCGAGTCCCGGGAAGTAAATATCGTTTAGAGGCGGCACTTGTGCCGCCCGCGACGACAAGTCGTCGCTCTAAACAGTGACGTTTTCATTTATGCGTAAATCTCGACCAGTACAAGTCAAGCACGTGCAAATCGGTGGTGGCGCGCCCGTCGTCATTCAGTCCATGACAAAGACTGACACAGCCAACGTCGATGAGACCGTAAAGCAGATTGAAGAGATGGTCACCGCCGGCTGCGAGATTGTACGTCTCGCCGTTCCGGACAACGACGCTGCGATCGCGCTCAAAGAAATTCGCAAACGCGTGCCTGAAGTTCCGCTCGTCGCCGACATTCACTTTCATTACAAGCTGGCGCTGCTGGCCCTCGAAGCCGGCATCGACAAGCTGCGCTTGAATCCGGGGAACATCGGCAAGCACGAACGCATCGTTGAAGTCGTGCGCGCGGCGCAAGCACAGAAAGTGCCGATTCGTATTGGCGTAAACGGTGGTTCGCTCGAGAAGGATTTATTGAAGAAGTACGGCACGGCCACTCCGGAAGCGATGGTCGAGTCGGCGATGCGGCATATTCAGATTCTGGAAGAACTGGATTTCACCGAGATCATCATTTCTTTGAAGGCTTCTGATGTGCATCGCACAGTCGCCGCTTATCGTTTACTTGCCGAGAAGGTTGACTATCCATTTCATCTGGGCGTGACGGAAGCCGGCACGGCTTTCACCGGCACGGTCAAATCCTCGATCGGTCTCGG